>NZ_JBSGXU010000031.1:21398-59238 GCF_053610205.1 Streptomyces sp. NPDC054932
GCCCAGGCGCCCGCGCCCGCCCCGGCTCCGGTGCAGGACTGGCCGCAGGGCGCCGAGACGGCCTACCTGCCGCCGTACCCCGGCCCCGAGCAGCAGCACGAGCAGTACCAGCAGCACCAGCAGCAGGCGGTGGCTCCGGAGGGCTGGTTCCGCGACGAGGTCCAGGCCCAGGCGCCCGCGCCCGCCCCGGCTCCGGTGCAGGACTGGCCGCAGGGCGCCGAGACGGCCTACCTGCCGCCGTACCCCGGCCCCGAGCAGCAACAGCACCAGCAGCCGGCGGCGGTCGAGGAGACCGCGTATTTGCCGCCCGTGGCGGACGTGTCCGCCGCCGAGCAGACCGCCTACCTCCCGCCCCTGGCGGCAGCCGCCCCGGGCGAGGACCCCGCCGGGGATCCGGCCGCGGAATCCGGTGAGCCGCAGGAGATCACCTCCTGGTCCCCGCCCACCCTCGCCGGGAACACCCTGCGCGCCGTCGACCCCGCCCAGGCCCGCGCCGAGGGCCGCTCGCCGATCATCGACCCCGGCCCGCAGTCCGCCATACTGACCGCCGCCCTCGGGCTGCTGCTCGCCGCGGCCGCCGCCCTCGGGCAGTACGCCCTGCTCCTGCCGCTGATCGCCCTCCAGGGCCTCACCGCGGCCGGCTGGTTCCGGCTCAACGGCATGTGGCCCGCCCGCCAGGGCATCGCCCTCGCCTTCGCCGGAGCCCTCGTCGCCGACGCGGCCGTGCTCGCCGTGGACCCCACGTACGGCCCCGGCGCGATCGTCGGCACCCTCGGCGCCTGGGTGCTGCTCACGCTCGTCCTCCAGCTGCGCAGCCACGCCGATCCCGATGAGCGGATGTACGGGCTCATGGCCTCGGTGGCCTCGGCCGCCCTCGCCATCATCTGCGCCGGATATCTGGCGGCCGATTCCGCCGCCGCCACGGTCGGCGCCGCAGCCGTCGCGGTCGCCGTCTTCGCCCGTGCGCTGCCGCTGCCCACGGCCCCCTCGGTCGGCGTTTCGCTGGCCGCGGCCGCCGGGGCCGGTATCGCCGTCGGAGGAATGACCTCGGTCGGTGCGGGCGGGGCCCTGATCGGTCTCGTCGCCGGTGCGTGCGCGCTGGTCGGACTGCGCGTGGCGGCGTACGACTACCCGTCGAAGTTCGTCCACATGACGGCCGGTGTCGCCCTGCCGCTCGCGGCGGCCGCCCCCGCCGTGTACCTGATCGGCCGGGTGGTGGGCTGATCCCTGCCCGACGGGCGCCATGGTCAACTAGAACGCACGTACCGATTAGTAGGGGGAGGGAACGTGCGTTTCCTGCGCGTCGTTGTGATCATCGGAGTGGTTCTGGGTGCCCTGTTCGTGGGCGTGGACCGCTGGGCCTCCGGCTATGTCGAGAACCAGCTGGCGGAACGAATACAGGCGCGGCAGGGCCTGGCCGGTTCCGCGGAGGTGAAGATCGAGGGATTTCCCTTCCTCACCCAGCTGGTCAGTCGTGACCTGGATCGGGTCGACCTGAAGCTCAGCGGGGTCGAGGTGGCCGCCGAGGGCCGCAAGACGCGGCTCTCGGAGCTGGAAGCGAGCTTCCACGGCGTGAAGCTGAACGGCGACTACAGCGGCGGCACCGCCGACCGGGCCGAGGGCAGCGCGCTCATCACCTACGCCGACCTGACGGCGGCCTCGCAGACCGGCGGGACCCTTTCCTACGGCGGGGCGCCGGGCAAGGTGAAGGTCACCGCGACGGTGGAGGTCCTCGGCAAGACCCTGACGCACAGCGTGGTGTCGACCGTCACCCTCCAGGACGCACCGGACGGGAAGGGCGGCAAGATCGTCCGGGTGCGCGCCGACGAGGTGCCGGGCGGGAGCGTCCCCGGGGTCGAGAAGCTGATCCGCCGGAAGACCGACTTCGACCGCAGCCTCGACAGCGGCCTGCCGGCCGGGCTCCGTCTCTCCTCCCTGACCTCGGACGAGGCCGGCGTGCACCTCGCGCTGGGTGGCTCGAACGTGGTGGTGGCCGGATCGTGAGACGGTGCGGTCCGATCCGCAGAAGGACGGGCCGTACGAGGGGTCCCGGGGCGGCGCGGCGGCCGCCCGAGGGGCTTCGCATCCCAATATTCGGACGATCCCGTCTCGGAATATGACACGCCGGTGACAGGGCGGCTGATTCGTCCCTACGATCCATGGCTATGAAGCATCAGCAGGCGGACCTCACGAAGCGACGGGCAGTAGACCTGTGTCGCGTCGCCGCCATGCTCTGTCGATCCATGTGACCTGAGAGCGCATCCGCTCCATCGACGGACGACGGCCCCAAGGCCCTTCCCGCGTGACCGCACCGGCCTCCTGATCCCCTGACGCCTCCCCGCTCAGGAACTCGAGCGCACCCGCAGGCACGCAGCAAGCGTTACCCGCACAGCCCCGCCGCACACTGCCCCGGAGGAGAACACCATGAGCCGCAGCGACGTCCTCGTAGACGCCGACTGGGTCGAGGCCCACCTGAACGACGCCAACGTCGTCATCGTCGAGGTGGACGAGGACACGTCCGCGTACGACAAGAACCACATCACCAACGCCGTCCGGATCGACTGGAAGAGCGACCTCCAGGACCCGGTCCGCCGCGACTTCGTGGACCAGGAGGGCTTCGAGAAGCTGCTCTCCGCCAAGGGCATCTCCAACGACGACACCGTCGTCCTCTACGGCGGCAACAACAACTGGTTCGCGTCCTACGCCTACTGGTACTTCAAGCTCTACGGCCACCAGGACGTCAAGCTCCTCGACGGCGGCCGCAAGAAGTGGGAGCTCGACTCCCGCGACCTGGTCGACGGCAAGGACGTCCCGAACCGCCCGGCCACCGAGTACAAGGCCAAGGCCCAGGACACCTCCATCCGTGCCTTCCGCGACGACGTCGTCGCCGCGATCGGCTCCCTGAACCTGGTCGACGTCCGTTCGCCCGACGAGTTCTCCGGCAAGCTGCTCGCCCCGGCGCACCTCCCGCAGGAGCAGTCGCAGCGCCCCGGCCACGTGCCGAGCGCCCGCAACATCCCGTGGTCGAAGAACGCCAACGACGACGGCACCTTCAAGTCGGACGACGAGCTGACCGCCCTCTACCAGGCGGAGCAGGTCGACCTGGCGAAGGACACCATCGCCTACTGCCGCATCGGTGAGCGCTCCGCGCTCACGTGGTTCGTGCTGCACGAGCTCCTGGGCCAGGAGAACGTCAAGAACTACGACGGTTCGTGGACCGAGTACGGCTCGCTCGTCGGCGTGCCGATCGAGCTCGGCGCCAACAAGTAAATCCGGGCACGCGACGCCCTCGTAGTACGACCTCTCTAGGACAGGACAGAGAACATGTGTGGAGCACAGATCGGCGGGCCCGACCTCGCGACGCTGAAGCCCGGTGAGACCGCCATCCAGGGCCAGATCACCAAGGACGGCGAGCCGGTGTCCGGCTACGTCCGCCTGCTGGACTCGACCGGCGAGTTCACCGCCGAGGTCCCGACCTCGGCGACCGGCCAGTTCCGCTTCTACGCCGCCACCGGCTCCTGGACGCTGCGGGCGCTCGTCCCGGGTGGCCAGGCGGACCGTGCCGTCGTGGTCGCCGAGGCCGGCGGCGTGACGGACGTGGCGATCGCGGTCTGAGCACCGCACATGTGATCGCCTGATCGAACGGCCGAAGGGCCGCACCCCCGGGGGTTGGACGCCACTGGAACGGGGTGCGGCCCTTCGTGCCGTCCGCGTCCGCCCGGTCCTACCCTGGAGGCATGTACGCCCGGCGCCGGCGCGCCTACTTCCTGCTGATGGGCGGATGCCTCGTCCTCTTCGTCTCCGCCTGGGCCGTCGTGCGCCTGTGGTCGGTGGAGGCCGCCGTGGCCATGTGCGTGGTCGCCATGGTCATCCCGCCGGTCGCCGCGGTGATCGCCAACCGGCGCGGACCGGACGACCGCTGGTGGGACGACCCCTCGGGCGATCCGAAGTCCGACGAGTGGTGGGACGAACTGGACGGAAAGCGGCGCCACGAGGACTGAGGCCCCGCGAGACGAGAACGTGATCTCCCTTCGTACAACTGCGCCCCTCCGGTACGGGTCATGGGGTACGCGCGGGTATCCAGCCCGCGCCGCCGGTTGTGTGGGGGACCCCTTTGGAACACGAACAGACCATCCCTGAGCAGCGGAAAGAGGGGGAGAGTGCACCGGAGCCGGACACTTCGGCCCCCCGCCGCCGCGCGGGGCGCACGACGCTCCTGATCGCGGGCGCGGCCGCACTCGGCGTCCTCGCCGGGACGATCACCGGCTACGCGGTCCAGTACCACCGCGAGCCCACCCCGCTGCCGCCGCTGGCCCAGCAGGACATGGCCACTGCGAAGCCGCCGGCGATGAACGACTCGACCAGCCGGCGCTCGATCAACGCCAACCGCTGGCACAAGGCGGACGAGGACCTCGTCGCGAAGCTGCTGGAGGCTCCCGGCGGTGCGACGGTCGGCTTCTCGGGCGCCCAGTCCCCGGACGAGTTCGCCGTGGACTTCTACGCGAACCCTCCCGCGGCGATCGGTGGCCTCATCCGCAAGAACGTCGGCAGGGCCGCCACCGTGCGGTGGTCCGAGGACCTCAGCAACTTCGTCGAGATCCGTCTGATCCAGTTCCAGAACCGGCACGGGGCCGAGTCGTTCCAGTCGGGCGTCGAGGAGTACATGCCGACCTCGAAGTTCGCGGGCAACGGGGGCAGTGAGGTTCCGGGCGTTCCCGCGGACTTCGGCCAGCTGTGGGTCAACTCCGAAGCGAGCGAGAAGCCCGGCTACCTCCCGGTCCGGCGGGCCACCGCGGTGGCCCGTCGCGGCGACATCGTCATGCACATCACGTACGTGAACAACCGCGGCGACATCGACGAGAAGACCGTGGCCGACCTGGCCAAGCGGCAGATGGAGCGGCTGTGAGCGAGCGGGAGAACGTGACCGAAGCAGTCGAATCAGTCGAAGCAGCCGGAGCAGCCGGAGCAGCCGAAGCCGTCGAGGGCGCCGTGCCGGACGCCGCCGTGCCCGCGCGCAGGGTGAAGGCCAGGACGGTCAAGCTGGTGGCGGCGGCCGTGGGCGTCGTCGTCCTCGTGGGGTCGGGCCTCTGGTTCTCGGCCGCGCTCGACGATGCCGAGCGGACCGCGCCGACGCGGTACTGGATGGCGGAGGGCGTGCCCACCGGCTCGCCCGCCCCGGTCCCGTCCGTGCCGGTGGCGGAGCTCAAGACCAAGCTGCTGCCGCTGCCCCCGAGCTACTGGCTCGGCCCCGACATCGACGCCGAGGGCAACGACTACTTCGTCTCGGGCGAGCGGGCGGTGCAGGCATACAAGGACGATCACTCGGGACTGTCCGCCGGTGAGCGCGGGGAGCGCGACAGGGCGCTGGCGGACCTGAAGCTCAAGGGCCTGGCCGGGCGCAGTTACGCCCGGGGGAACGGCGGCGGGGCGATGGTCTCCGAGATCCAGCTCATGCAGGCGGACCCGAAGGAGCTCGGGAAGTTCGCCGAGTTCGCCAAGAAGATCCTCGAACTGACCGGGGCCGACGGCCAGGCGCCCAAGGTGGACGGTTTCCCCGGGGCGAAGTGCGCGCTGGACTCCCTGGTCGACGGCAAGAAGCAGGAGATCGCCACCCTCGAGTGTGTGGCCGTGGAGGGAGACGTGCTGGTGACCTACCGGACCTACGGGTGGTCCCCGGGATTCTCGGCGAGCGATGTCACCGCCCTGTTCAAGGAGCAGCTGAACCACCTCAAGTCCCCCGGGGAGTCCGTGTGAGCGAGCAGACCACCACCGGCACCGTGCCCGAGCCCGGGCGC
Organism: Streptomyces sp. NPDC054932; assembly: GCF_053610205.1. Taxonomy (NCBI): domain Bacteria; kingdom Bacillati; phylum Actinomycetota; class Actinomycetes; order Kitasatosporales; family Streptomycetaceae; genus Streptomyces; species Streptomyces sp. NPDC054932. The sequence goes on from NZ_JBSGXU010000031.1 coordinate 27,194, forward strand.
GACCCCGAGCCCGTGCCCCAGGAGACCCCCGAGCCCCAGGAAACCCTGGAGCCCGAGGAGGCCCCCGAGCCCTCGCCGGTTGCGCCCAAGGACCGGCGGCGCCTGTTCGCCGCGCTGCGCTGGACCGCCGCCGTCGCCGTCTTCGCCACCGTCGGCGCGGGGGTCGCGTACGGGATCACCCTGCCCGAGCGCACCAGGATCCCGGGCCTCTCCACCGCGGACGACGGCCGCTGGACCTTCCCGGCGCTGTCCCAGCCGGCGCTGCCCGCGGGCGCACCCCTGCCCCAGGGCCCCGACAACACGGACGAGACGCACTACGGGCAGCTCACCGGCCTGCTCCTGCCCGCTCCGAAGGGCGCCAGGGCCGACGACGCGGTCAAGGCGGACAAGGACGGGGCGGTGTCGGCCGACGTCTTCCTGGAGGAGTACGCGCCCGACGTGCGCGAGAAGTTGAAGCAGTCCCTCGAATGGGACGGGCTGCGCCAGATCACCGGCCGGGGCTGGACGATGCCGGACGGCACGCGGACGCACGTCTACCTGCTGCGCTTCAACGCGTCGGGTTTCGTGGACGCCTTCAAGGGCTGTGACACCAACGCACGGCTGAACGGCGTCTCGGCCCTGGAGCTGGACGACGTCTGGACCGGGGTCAAGAGCACGCAGAACGCCATCGTCCCCTTGCGTTTCCCGGGTTCGGGCATGGCCGGCAGGAGCGAGGTCGGCGTGTACCAGGAGGTGAAGCCCGTCCTGGGGGACGAACAGACCAAGGTCGGGTGCCTCCAGTCGGGTGACGTCCTCGGCGTGGTCATCCAGACCCGCAAGGGCGAGGTGGCCCCCGTCCCCTTCCACCAGACGGTGATCCTGCAGAGCCAGCTGCTGAGCTGACGCCGGTCCGCCGGTCCGCCGGCCGGGCGGGCGCCGGGGTACGGGCCACCTCACACAGTGCGCCCGGCCCCGGGACAGTAGGCTTGGGAACCGGCCCGTACCCCCCGAACGAATTCCGAGGAGCACCCCGTGCTTGAGGCAGTCTTCACCTCCCTGCTGGTCCTGGTCTGCGTCGGCGTCATGGCCTTCACCGGCCTGGCCGTCAAGAAGCTGTACCAGGGTCAGCGCTGAGCGTCCGCCCTGCTGACCGCCCCGGAACCCCTCCCACAGATCGCCTGAGCAGCCATTCATGATCCAGATCCCGTCCGACCTGAACCCGGGCCTCGTCCCCCTCGCCTTCCTCCTCGGCAACTGGGAGGGTGCGGGAGTCTTCGACTTCCCCGGTGAGGAGAAGTGCAACTTCGGCCAGGAGGTCGTCTTCAGCCACGACGGCCGGGACTTCCTGGAGTACACCTCCCACACCTGGGTCCTCGACGCCGAGGGCAACAAGGTGCGCCCGCTGGAGTCCGAGTCGGGCTACTGGCGCATCGACAAGGACCGCAAGGTCGAGATCGTCATGGTCCGCGACCAGGGCGTCGTCGAGGTCTGGTACGGCGAGCTCGCCGACCAGAAGCCCCAGATCGACCTGGTCACGGACGCGGTCGCCCGTACCGCGGCCTCCGGCCCGTACAGCGGCGGCAAGCGGCTCTACGGCTACGTGAAGAGCGACCTCATGTGGGTCGGCGAGAAGGCCACCCCGGACGTCGAGCTGCGCCCGTACATGTCGGCCCAGCTCAAGAAGGTCGTCACGCCCGAGGAGGTCGCCGAGATGGCGCGCAACCTCCCCGACATGCCGGACGACGGCATCGCCTTCTTCCGCTGAGTCCACAGGCTGTGCGAAAGGGGACCGCGGGATCGCCCGTGGTCCCCTTCGCACGCATACACTGGCCGGGTGGGGAGCAGCGTGGACACCGAAAGCTCTGACTGGAAGAGCGACCTGCGGCAGCGCGGATACCGGCTGACACCGCAGCGCCAGCTCGTGCTCGAAGCGGTGGACGCCCTGGAGCACGCCACCCCGGACGAGATCCTCGGCGAGGTGCGCAAGACCGCCTCCGGGGTCAACATCTCCACCGTCTACCGCACCCTGGAGCTCCTGGAGGAGCTCAAGCTGGTCTCGCACGCCCACCTCGGGCACGGGGCCCCCACCTACCACCTCGCCGACCGGCACCACCACATCCACCTGGTCTGCCGCGACTGCGCCGAGGTGATCGAGGCGGACGTGGACGTCGCCGCCGAGTTCACGGCGAAGCTCCGTGCCACCTTCGGTTTCGAGACCGACATGAAGCATTTCGCGATCTTCGGCCTGTGCAGGAAGTGCGCCGCCAAACAGCGTGACGCACAGGCGTAGCAGGGTCGTAGGCTTGGTCGCATGACCAGCAGCCCCTTGCTCCATCTCCCCGGCGCCGTACCGGCCGAAGGCCGTGACGAGGGCGTCGCCGCCCACTACGGCGAGCTGTACGGCGAACAGCGCGCCCTCGCGGAGGGCCGCGGCTTCGTCGACCTCTCGCACCGCGGAGTCGTCGGCGTCACCGGACCGGAGCGGCTGAGCTGGCTGCACCTGCTGCTCACCCAGCACGTCACGGAGCTGCCGGCCGGGCAGGCCACCGAGGCACTGATCCTCTCCGCCAACGGCCACATCGAGCACGCGCTCTACCTCGTCGACGACGGCGAGACCACGTGGGCGCACGTCGAGCCGGGCACCCAGGGCGAGCTGATCGCCTACCTGGAGTCCATGAAGTTCTTCTACCGCGTCGAAGTCGCCGACCGCACGGACGATTTCGCGATCGTGCACCTGCCGGCCGGCTCGATCGCCGAGGTCGCCAAGGAGCACGTCGTACGGGAGACCGCGCACGGCCGTGACGTCTTCCTGCCCCGAGCCGAGCTGGAGTCCTTCGCCGCGGCGCACGGCCCGGCCGCCGGCCTGCTCGCGTACGAGGCCCTGCGCGTCGAGGCGCACCGGCCGCGGCTCGGCCTGGAGACCGACCACCGGACGATCCCGCACGAGCTGGGCTGGATCGGCACCGCCGTGCACCTGCAGAAGGGCTGCTACCGCGGCCAGGAGACGGTGGCCCGCGTCCACAACCTGGGCAAGCCCCCGCGCCGCCTGGTCTTCCTGCACCTGGACGGCTCGGAGGTGCTGCTCCCGGCGCACGGCACCCCGCTGCGGCTCGCCGCGGACGGGGAGGAGGGGCGCCAGCTGGGCTTCGTGACCACGGCCGTCCGCCACCACGAGCTGGGCCCGATCGCGCTCGCGCTGGTCAAGCGGAACGTGCCGGTCGACGCGCCGCTGCTGGCCGGGAAGACGGCCGCCGCGCAGGAGGTCGTCGTAGCGCCCTGACCGGCCGCCTCAGATGTCGATGACGATGGTGAACGGGCCGTGATTGGTCAGCGAGACACGCATGTCCGCGCCGAACCGGCCCGTCTCCACCGTCGCGCCCAGCGCGCGCAGCTGCGCCACGACCTCGTCGACCAGAGGTTCGGCCACCGGGCCGGGCGCCGCCGCGTTCCAGGTGGGCCGGCGGCCCTTGCGGGCATCGCCGTAGAGCGTGAACTGGGAGATCACCAGCAGAGGTGCCCCGTTGTCGCTGCAGGACTTCTCGCCCTCCAGGATCCGTACGGACCACAGCTTGCGCGCCAGCAGCGCCGCCTTCTCCGGGGTGTCGTCGTGGGTCACCCCCACCAGCACGCACAGTCCCTCGCCGACGATCTCGCCCACGGTCTCGCCGTCCACGACGACACTCGCGCCGTCCACCCTCTGCACCACTGCTCGCATACCACCTGTGTATCAGGCTTGCACCCGTCCGGGGCCGATCGGGTGGAGTGGGACTGCATGCGGGCCACGGAGAGTGGCACGATGCACGCAGGCGGTGCGGGTGCGCCGCACCGGTCGAGGGGACGGACCCGTTCGTATGAATACTTCTGGTACCTCCGTACCTGCATCACCCGCTTCCGTCGCGGCTGCCGCGGTACGACCGCCCGCGCAGCGCACGGCCGAGACGCAGGGGCCGTCGGCCCCGACCACTGCGCTCGGACTGCCGGAACTGCGCGCGCTGCGCCGTGACGCGCAGCGCGACGAGGCCGATCTGAGCTATGTGCGCAGACTGCTCCAGGGCCGCATCGACATCCTGCGCGCCGAGCTGGCCCGGCGGACGGACCCCGAGACGCCGGTGGTGGACCGGCTCTCCGTGATCCTCGCCGACGCCCCCTCCAGCCGCAGCGCCTCCGCCCGGCACGTCACGCTCGGCACCCCGCACAGCGAGGAGTACCGGCTGCTCGCGGCGGAGATGCTGTCCGACGTGGAGCTGTCGGACCTGGGCGCCCGCACGGACGACGAGCTGCACGACGGGATGGGCCGGCTGGTGCGCTACGAGCAGCAGGTCTCGCGCCGCCGCCAGCAGCTCCAGCGCACGGTGGACGACTGCAGCGCGGAGATCACCCGGCGCTACCGGGAGGGCGAGGCGCAGGTGGACGACCTGCTGGCGTAGAAAATTCGCGCGACCGGCGGCGGCCGGAGGATTAGCGTGGGCCGCTATGAGTGCTGACGTCCGGCCGATCGCCGAATCCGAACTCCCCGACTGGCTGCGCACGGTGCACACCGGTTTCCTGACCGCGAACCGGGTGACCGAGTCCGACATAGCCCAGCGGGCCAAGTACAGCGACTTCTCCCGGATGCAGGGAGCGTTCGACGGCGACAGCGGTCGCTGCGTGGCGGCCCTGCGTTCCTTCCCGCAGGAACTGACCGTGCCCGGCGGGGCCGCCGTCACCTCCACCGCGGTCTCGAACGTCGGCGTGCTGCCCACCCACCGCCGCCAGGGTCTGCTGACCCGGATGATGGCCGCCGAGTTCGCCGCGGCCGAGGCGCGCGGCGATGCGCTGGCGACGCTGATCGCCGCCGAGTACCCGATCTACGGGCGGTACGGCTTCGGGCCCGCCACCTCCCTCGTGGAGTGGGAGATCGACGTACCGCGCACCGGCCTGGACCGGAGGCTGTCGGCGCCCGTGGACGGCGGGCGGATCGAGCTGGTGGACGTGGAAGAGGTGCGGCGGGTGGGGCCCGGGCTGCACGAGCGGCTGCGGGCGCTCACGCCCGGAGCCGTGAACCGGGACGAGCGCTGGTGGAGCCTGGCGACCGGCCGGGAGGAGTGGTCGTACCGCCCGTACAAGGAGCGGTTCCACGCCGTGTACCGGACGGCGGAGGGGGAAGTGGCCGGCCTCGTCACCTACACCGCCGACGACCACTGGACGGATGCGAAGGTTCCGCTGAACACCGTGCAGGTCAGGGACCTGCTGGCGGTCACCCCGCAGGCGGAGCGGGCGCTGTGGCAGTTCCTGTGCTCCATCGACTGGGTGCAGAAGGTCCGCACCGGCTACCGGGCCCCCGACGACCTCGCACCCCAGCTGCTGCCCGACCCGCGGTCGGCCCGGGTCGTCTCCGCGGCGGACTTCCTGTGGGTACGGGTGCTGGACGTCGTACGGGCGCTGGGCGCGCGGACGTACGAGGTGCCCGGGACGCTCGTCCTGGAGGTCACCGACCCGACGGGTCCGGCGGCGGGCCGCTACCGGCTGGACGCGGGTACCGCGACGTGCGAGCGGACGCAGGAGCCGGCGGACCTGCGGCTGGACGTGGCCGCGCTGGGCTCCCTGTACCTGGGTGACGCGTCCGCGGTGCGGCTGGCCGCGCTGGGACGGGTGACGCAGGAGCGGCCGGGGGCGGCCCTGCTGGCGGACGCGGTGTTCCGTACCGCGCGCCGTCCGTGGTGCCCGGACATCTTCTGATCCCGGATCCTTGACCCTTGATCCTTGACCTTTGCCCCTTGATCACCGATCCGACCGTTCACCGAGGACTGAGCCATTTGACGTCACTTGTGGAATCGCTGCGCGCCGCAGGCTGCGTCTTCGCGGAGGAGGAGGCGGAGCTCCTGAGCGGGGCCGCCACCGACGCCGGTCACCTGGCGGAGCTGCTGGCCCGCCGGGTGGGCGGCGAACCGCTGGAACACGTGGTCGGCTGGGCGGAGTTCTGCGGGCTGCGCATGGAGGTCGGCGCGGGGGCCTTCGTACCGCGCCGGCGCACCGAGTTCCTGGTGCAGGAGGCGGTGGCGCTGGCCCGGCCCGGCGCGGTGGTGCTGGACCTGTGCTGCGGGGTCGGCGCGCTGGGCGCGGCGGTGGCCGCGCAGCTGGCGGGGCGCGTGGAGCTGCACGCGGCGGACATCGACCCGGCGGCGCTGGCGTACGCGCGGCGCAACGTGGCCCCGTACGGCGGCCGGGTGTGGGAGGGCGACCTGTACGCCGCGCTCCCGTCCTCGCTGGGCGGCCGGGTGGACGTGCTGGTGGTCAACGCCCCGTACGTGCCGACGGAGGAGATCGGCCTGATGCCGCCGGAGGCGCGTGACCACGAGCCGCTGGTCTCCCTGGACGGCGGGGCCGACGGCCTGGACATCCACCGCCGGGTGGCGGCGGGCGCGCTGCCCTGGCTGGCTCCGGGGGGCCACCTGCTGATCGAGACGAGCGCCCGCCAGTCCCCGTCGACGGCCTCGGCCCTGACCTCGGCGGGCCTCGCGGTCCGTGCGGCCACGTCGGAGGAGCTGTACGCGACGGTGGTGATCGGCACGGCCTGAGCCGGCGGCCCGCCGGCTCCTTGCGGTGCACCGCGCTCCTTGCGGTGCACCGCGGCTCACCGCAGGACGGGGAGGTTGGCAGAGCCGTACTCGTCGGCGATGCCGAAGACGCTGGCGCACCGCGGGCATTCGCCCTTGCCGAAGAGATGGGTGATTCCGTCGGCAAGAGGGCCCTGGCCGTCCCGGAGGGCTGTTTCGTACATCCAGCGGCCGGTCCCGGACAGTTCTCCGGGAGCGGCAGGCCGCAGGTCGCGACGGTCGATGTCCCCCAGGTGCCAGTCCCGGATCGCCGTGTAGCGGCCGTGGTCCCCGATGGCGATTGTCACGTCCACGGCGCAGTGGGGGCAGGCCACTTCGTAGAAGTCGTCCGTGAAGTCCCCCAGGACAGCTGCCCAGTGGTACTGCTCCACGGCCGCGAGCAGCGCGGCGAAGCTCTCCGGGTAGTCGGCCGGCCGCGATCGCAGGTGCAGGTCCAGCAGTGCGCGGAACTCCCCGATGGCGTCGGCGCAGTCCGCCAGCAGGTCGTCGCAGCCGTGGTGGCCCGCCGCACGCCGGAGGATCCAGCCGGCCAGACCGCGCGCCCGCGCACTTCCCGCGGCGAGCCGGACCAGGTGCGGCAGGGCGGTGAAGCTCGCGGGGAACACCAGGTCGTATTCGAGGACCAGCCGGTACTCCAGCTCGTCCCACGCTTCGGCGTCGTCCCCGGCCTTCACCCGCTCCAGCAGCTCGGGCACCCTGTCGACCTCCATGCGGCAGTCGTACATCCGTGCCGACGGGGCCTCGACGGGACCGGCCGCGGAGGGTTCGAGCCCGTGGACGTCGTGGCCCCAGGCGCGCAGACCGTCGATCACGCAGCTCCTGTACCGGTGGTCGGTGCTCGTGGCGAGGAGCTCGTGCGCGAGCGGTACGAGCCCGGCACGGAAGGCTTCGAGGGCGGGGTCCTCGACGAGGGGGACGGCGGCGGCCAACGCGGCGTGGCGCACGTCCGGGTCCTCGTCGCGGAGGAACACGGCCACGGCACGGAAGAGGACCGGCCGCAGGGAGCGCACACGTTCCATGTCCGGGTCTTCGAAGCCGTGGAACCTGGTGATCCGAAGGCAGTCGTCGCCCGCGTCGAGCGCGAGGAGGTACAGCCAGTCCAGCAGCGCCGCGCGCAGGGGAAGCCGTCGCGGCTGCGGACGGCGGCGCTGTTCGAGCTCGTACGTGCCGACCGCGGCGGTCTTGCGGTCCGGCAGGATCGCGGCGATGTACAGGGCGACGGGCGGTGTCGCCGCGTAGATGGTGTTCTGGTGGCGCACCGGCTCCAGGCCGTGTGCAAGGGCCCGGGCCCGGACCGCGGGGTCCGGGTGGTGGAGGTCGGCCAGCACCGCGGGGATGTCGCCGGCCGGCCCTCGGGCATGATCGAGGGCGGCCCAATCGGTCGTGCGGAGCAGCGCCTCGGGCTCGGGCAGGCCGGTCTCGGCGCGATCGCCCTGATGGTTGCTTCTGGTTGCCACCGGCGAAGGCTATGTCGTCCGCGAGCGTCCGGTGGGAGATGCTGCAAGCATGGTGCTTGCAATAGTTAGCAATGTGCGGCAGGATGCTGAGCATGGCATCGCTCAACGTCGGAAATCTCGGCGAGTACCTCCGTGAGCAGCGCCGGCAGGCCCAGCTTTCGCTGCGTCAGCTGGCCGAGCAGGCGGGGGTGTCGAATCCGTACCTGAGCCAGATCGAGCGCGGGCTGCGCAAGCCGAGCGCGGACATTCTGCAGCAGCTGGCCAAGGCGCTGCGGATTTCCGCGGAGACGCTGTACGTGCAGGCCGGGATCCTGGATGAGCGGGACCCGGACGAGGTGGAGACGCGAGCAGTCATACTCGCCGACCCGTCGATCAATGAGCGGCAGAAGCAGGTGCTGCTCCAGGTCTACGAGTCGTTCCGCAAGGAGAACGCGCTCGACGCGCCCGCCGACGAGATGCCGTCGAAGACGAACTGAAGTTGATCCGGGAGGACCAGCACATGGCCATCGCCGATGACCTGAAGAAGACCCTCACCGACCCCACTCCCCTCTACTTCGCCGCAGGCACCGCCGACCTGGCCGTGCAGCAGGCCAAGAAGGTGCCCGAGCTGATCGAGCAGCTGCGCGCCGAGGCCCCCGCGCGCATCGAGGCCGTGAAGAACACGGACCCGAAGGCCGTCCAGGAAGCGGTCACCGCCAAGGTCGCCGAGGTGCTCGGCGCGATCGACGCGAAGAAGCTCGGTGAGACCGCCCAGGACCTGGCGCTGCGCGGTGTCGGCGTGGCCGCCGAGTACGCGGTGCGCGCCAAGGAGACCTACGACAAGGTCGCCGAGCACGGTGAGCAGGCCGTGCGGAACTGGCGGGGTGAGGTCTCCGCGGAGATCGTCGACATCGCCGTGGCCGTCGAGCCCGAGGCGGAGCCGGAAGCCGCGGCCGAGCCGGCGGCCGGGGCCGCCGCCGAGGAGAAGCCCGCCGCGAGGAAGTCCACCGCGCGCAAGAGCACGGCCAAGAAGGTCGCGGTCACGGCGGACGACGCGAGCTGAGGCGCAGCTGCATGAGCGACGGCGGGCCGGGCACCCTTCAGGTGCCCGGCCCGTTGTGGTTCATGAGGGCATCCGTGCCGGTAGCGTGGAGTCGGGCGGCATCGAAAGTGCGAAGCGGAAGCTGAGAAGGCGGTCGAAGCGATGTTGATGGAAGGGTTCGATCGAGGCGTGATCCCGTTCCTCGGGCTCGCCATGCTGGTGCTCGCCGTCGTGGCATTCGTCTTCGCGCTGCTGGCGCGGGAGGACGCGTACCGGGCGGCCGACAAGCAGAGCAAGACCTTCTGGCTGGTCATCCTCGGCGTCACCGTGGCCGTGGACTTCTTCCTGGGGATGCTGTTCCTGCAGATCGCGGGTCTCGTCGCGACCATCGTGTTCTTCGTCGACGTACGCCCGGCCCTCAAGCAGGTCTCGGGCGGTGGCGGCCGGCGCGGCGGCAGCAGCAGTGACGGGCCGTACGGGCCCTACAACGGCGGGCGGTAGGCGCAGCAGCGGCCGCAGGCGCAGCCGTAACGCGCTGCCGCGGCCCGGAGCCGGGCCGGCCGCGCCGGAGGACCGGCGGGCTCAGCCCTCGGCGCGGGAGAGCAGCACCACGGCCACGTCGTCGGTCAGCTCGCCTCCGTTGAGCCGGCGGGCCTCGGTGACGCTGGCCTCCAGCAGGCCCTCACCGCTCAGACCGCGGTCCAGGTGCCGGTTGATCATGTCGACCATGCCGTCCTGGCCCAGGCGCTCCTTGCCCTCGCCGATGCGGCCCTCGATCAGGCCGTCGGTGTAGAGCATCAGGCTCCAGGTGCCGCCGAGCTCCACCTGGCGCCGCGGCCAGCGGGCCCGGGGCAGCAGCCCGAGGGCCGGGCCGCTGTTCTCGTACGGGAGCAGCCGCGCGCGGCGGCCCGGCCGGGATATCAGCGGTGCCGGATGGCCGGCCAGGCACAGCCCGGCGCGGCGGCCGTCCGGGGCGATGTCGACCGTGCACAGCGTCGCGAAGATCTCCTCGCAGGGCCGCTCCACCTCCAGGACCTCCTGGAGGGTGGCCAGCAGGTCGTCGCCGCACAGGCCCGCCAGGGTCAGGGCGCGCCAGGCGATGCGGAGCTCCACGCCGAGCGCGGCCTCGTCGGGGCCGTGGCCGCAGACGTCGCCGATCATGGCGTGGACGGTGCCGTCGGGGGTGCGGACCGTGTCGTAGAAGTCGCCGCCGAGCAGGGCCCGGCTGCGGCCGGGGCGGTAGCGGGCGGCGAAGCGGAGGTCGGAGCCCTCCAGGAGGGGCGTGGGGAGCAGTCCGCGTTCCAGGCGGGCGTTCTCCTGGGCCCGCAGTTTCGATTCTGCGAGCTTGTACTGGGCGATGTCCGCCCGTTTTCTCTCCACGGCGTAGCGGATCGCGCGGCTCAGCAGCCGGCCGTCCAGCTCGTCCCGGAAGAGGAAGTCCTGGGCGCCGACCCGGACGGCCTCGGCGGCGCGTTCGGCGTCGTCCTCGTCGGTGAGGACGAGGACGGCGTGGCGCGGGGCGAGGCGCAGGACCTGGCGCAGGGCGACCAGCTGGTCCACGGCCGTGGCGGTGGCCGTGGCGGTGGCGGCTCCGGCTCCGGTGCCGCTGAGCGCGGCGTTGGCCGCGGCTCCCGGCGTACGGGCGCCGCTGTCCGGGAGGGACAGGTCGAGGAGGATGCAGTGCACGTCGGGGGTGAGCAGCCGCTCGGCCTCGGTGAGGTTGCGGGCCGTACGGAGCCGGATGCGGTGGCCGTCCGTGTCGAGGATCTCGGGGACGGTGAGGCCGCCGGCCGGGTCGTCCTCGATGACCAGGAGCGTCAGTGGGCTCGTATGAGGGGTCGCCGGGGCGACGCCCGTGGCGGCTGCGGCCGGGGCGGCGGTGTGCAGAACGGCCTGACCGCTCTCCGTGGCCGGGGTGTCCCTCTGCCGCGGTACGGGTACGGGCATCGTCTCCGGTTCCTTCCCTCCCCCCGAGGGTGCGCTCGTCCGGCAGACCCTAGTGTCCCGGCCCGGTAAACGGAATGCCGTTCTTGGCGAAGGCCTCCGTCATATGCGGCTATCGCGGGGGAAAATCGGCCTCACTGGATGACAAAGGTCACGGCGGGGCCGCGTTCCGTCCCGTTCAGCGAGACGTGTCCGGGCCCCGCCGGGTTGCCTGCGTCACCCGATCCGCCGGTCCGGCCCCGGCGGCGGGTCCGGGCCGAGCCCCGGAGCCGCTGCGGCCGCATGGCCGAGCGACCCCGCAGGGGTTACGCGTCGGGGCGGACCACTGCCTTGATCGGCATCGAGCCCGCGCCCGCCAGCGTGATGTTCCGGCCGGGGCGCGGGGCGTGGACCATCGCGCCGTCCCCGACGTACATGCCGACGTGGCTGGCGTCGTCGAAGTAGATGATCAGGTCGCCCGGGCGCATGTCCTTCACCGCGACCTTCGGCAGCAGCCGCAGTTGCTCCTGCGAGGTGCGGGGAATGCCCCGGCCCGCCGCCAGCCAGGCCTGGGAGGTCAGCCCGGAGCAGTCGAACGAGCCCGGACCGGTGGCGCCCCACTTGTACGGCTTGCCCATCTGGGCGGTGGCGAACTGCACGGCCCGCTTGCCCGCGTCCGTCGCCGCGCCGTTGACGTCCTTCATCGCGCCCGTCGACAGCCATGCCGTCTGCGCCTTGTACTGGGCTTCCTGCTCCAGCTGGATCAGCCGGGCCTTCTCCTCGGCCTCCAGCTTGCTCTCCAGGTCCTCCGCGGCCTTGATCTTCTCCTCGATCTGCTTCTTGGCGGTCTCCTGCTTGACCCGGTTGGCCTCCAGGGTGGCCCAGCGCTCGCTCGCCTCCTGGGCGTAGCGCTGCAAGTCCGTCTGGGTCCGGTCGAGTTCGGAGAGCAGGCCCGAGGTGGCCTTCTCGCCCTGGCGCAGTCGGCCGGCCCCGTCGAGGAACTGGTTCGGGTCGTCGCTCAGCGCCAGCTGCGCACCGGCCGGCATGCCGCCCGCACGGTACTGGGCGCGAGCGGCGGCGCCCGCCCGGTTCTTCAGGGTGGCGATCCTCTCCTTGCCCGCGACGACGAGCCGGGCGATCTCGACGATCTTGTCGGACTGGGCCTTGGTCTCGGCCTCGGCGAGGTTGTAGGCGTCCGTGGCGGTGCCCGCCTGCCGGTACAGCTCCTCGATCTCCTTGCGGACCTGCTCCAGTGACTTGCTGCCCGGCCCGGGCAGCGGAGCGGCCGGTGCACCCGGTGCGGCGGGCGCCGCCGGGGCGGCCGGAGCTGCGTGGGCCAGGCCCGTCGCGAGGCCCGGCGCCGTCAGTATGGCCATCGTGCAGAGCAGCACGAGAGAGCTTGCGCCGCGCCGTCGCCTTACGGCTCCCATGGTCCCCCCAGGCACCCGAGTCAGACCTCGTATCGGATCTGACTATTCATCAGTAACTTCACACTGCCATCGGGATGGTGCCACGAGTCGATGAATTCCAACACCCTTGTGGACGGCGTTCCGATCTTGTCCGCCCCAACGGACCCCCGTCCCCAGCCCCTTCCGGCTCAACGGGCCACCCCCGGCGCCGGTTCCCCGGCACGCCGCATTCACCCCACCGGGCGCAACGCCTCCCAGGGCAGCGTCAGTTCTCCCTGCCGCCACCGCCGCGGCCCGTCCACCAGCGGCCAGTCGCCCGCCAGCGCCCGCGCCGTCCGGATCCAGCGCTGCCGCGCCCCGTACGAGGCGTACGGGGCCGCGGCCGCCCACGCCCGGTCGAAGTCGCGCAGGAACGCGTGCACCGGCTCGCCCGGCACATTCCGGTGGATCAGCGCCTTCGGCAGCCGTTCCGCCAGGTCCGACGGGCGCTCGAGGGACCCCAGCCGGGTCGCGAACGTCACCGTGCGCGCCCCTTCCGGACCCAGCGCCACCCACACGTGCCGCCGCCCGATCTCGTCGCACGTCCCCTCGACCAGCAGCCCCTCCGGGGCCAGCCGCGCGCACAGCCGCGCCCAGACCTCGGCGACCTGCTCCTCGTCGTACTGGCGCAGAACGTTCGCCGCGCGGATGAGCGCCGGGCGGGCCCCGCCGTCCAGCGGCACCTCGAAACCGCCGTGCCGGAAGCTCAGCCCCTCCCGCTCGTACGGCTTCGCCCCCGCCACCCGCGCCGGCTCGATCTCGATGCCGACCACCCGCACCCGTGGCGCCGCGTCCCGCAGCCGCGCCAGCAGCTCGACCGCGGTCCAGGGCGCCGCCCCGTACCCCAGGTCCACCGCGACCGGAGCCTCCGCACGCCGCAGCGCCGGCCCGTGCGTGGCCGCGATCCAGCGGTCCATTCGGCGCAACCGGTTCGGATTCGTCGTCCCGCGGGTCACCGAGCCCACGGGGCGGCCGGGCGCGCGGCTGGAGGGCGGGGTGCTGCGGGAGGCCATGAGGCGAGGGTAAGCGGAGGGTCCGCACGCCGTGAAAACCCGCCGAGCCACCACCGAATACGAGGAAACCTCCAGGAAAACCGGACACCCCGGAATGCGGGGGACTGCCATCCGGGTTGCACTCCTTGCAGGGCGCCTTCCGCGCTCCCGCCGTCATGCCGTCCGGCATGCCGTCCGAGCGTCGTGCGCGCCGTCCGAGCCGAGAGGACTGGTCCCTTGAGCCAGTACGTGTCCCGCCTCAGTGGTCGCCTCGCTGCCGCCCGTGCCACCCGCCACGATCCGCCCCGGCTGCGCCTGCCGGCCGTCGGCCAGCACCGCAAGCCGCGCCGCGTGGCCATGCTCAGCGTGCACACCTCACCGCTGCACCAGCCCGGCACCGGCGACGCCGGCGGTATGAACGTGTACATCGTGGAGCTGGCCAAGCGGCTCGCCGCGATCAACATCGAGGTCGAGATCTTCACCCGGGCCACCACCGGCGGACTGCCGCCCGTGGTCGAACTGACCCCCGGAGTCCTCGTACGGCACGTGGACGCGGGCCCGTACGAAGGCCTCGCCAAGGAGGAGCTCCCGGCCCAGCTGTGCGCCTTCACCCACGGCGTGATGCAGGCCTGGGCCGGCCACCGCCCCGGCTACTACGACCTCGTCCACTCCCACTACTGGCTCTCCGGCCACGTGGGCTGGCTCGCCGCCGAACGCTGGGGCGTCCCGCTCGTGCACGCGATGCACACCATGGCGAAGGTCAAGAACGCCGCGCTGGCCGAGGGCGACACACCCGAGCCCGCCGCCCGCGTCATAGGGGAGACCCAGATCGTGGCCGCCGCCGACCGCCTCGTCGCGAACACCGCCGAGGAGGCCGACGAGCTCGTCCGGCACTACGAGGCCGACCCCGGCAAGGTGGCCGTCGTCCACCCCGGCGTGAACCTCGACCGCTTCACGGTCGGCGACGGCCGGGCCGCCGCCCGCGCCCGGCTCGGCCTGCCGCAGGACGCCGTCATCCCCGTCTTCGCCGGCCGGATCCAGCCGCTGAAGGCCCCCGACATCCTGCTGCGCGCCGTCGCCGTCATGGTCGACCAGGACCCGTCGCTGCGCCGCCGCCTCTTCGTCCCCGTCGTCGGCGGGCCCAGCGGAAGCGGCCTAGCCAAGCCGGAGGGCCTGCAGAAGCTCGCCGCGAAGCTCGGCATCGCCGATCTCGTGCACTTCCACCCGCCGGTCGCGCAGGACGGGCTCGCGGACTGGTTCCGGGCGGCGTCCGTGCTGGTCATGCCCTCGTACAGCGAGTCCTTCGGGCTCGTCGCGATAGAGGCCCAGGCCGCCGGCACGCCGGTGCTCGCCGCCGAGGTCGGCGGGCTGCCCGTCGCCGTCAACGACGGGGTCACGGGGATCCTCGTACCCGGGCACGACCCGGTGGACTACGCGCGGCAGCTGCGGCGCTTCGTCGACGAGCCCGGGCTCGCGGACCGGATGGGAGCCGAGGCGGCGCGGCACGCGCAGTTCTTCGGCTGGGACACCGCGGCGAGCGGAACGGCCGACGTCTACACCGCGGCCATGCTTGATCATCGCCGTCGCGTACGCTCCCACCATGGCTGACACCGCCGAGATCATCGAGAGCGCGCTCACCGGCGCGGAGCTGAGCTGGGAGAGCCCCGAGCCGGGCTCCTACGTCGTCCAGCTCCCCGGCACCCGCAAGCTGAGCACCACCTGCTCGCTCAAGATCGGCCGGCATTCGCTGTCGATCAACGCCTTCGTGATCCGGCACCCCGACGAGAACGAGGCGGGCGTCCACCGCTGGCTGCTGGAGCGCAACCTCAAGCTGTACGGCATGGCGTACGCGGTGGACCGCCTCGGCGACATCTACCTGACGGCCAGGCTCCCGCTGTCGGTCGTCGACCCGGAGGAGCTCGACCGGCTGCTCGGCACGGTCCTGGAAGCGGCCGACGGCTCCTTCAACACCCTGCTGGAGCTGGGCTTCGCGAGCGCGATCCGGCGCGAGTACGAGTGGCGCGTCTCGCGCGGCGAGCCCACCTTCAACCTCGACGCGTTCAAGCACCTGACGCGGCCGTCGTAACGGGGGCGCCGCCCCTGGGTCCGGGGCGGAGCCCCAGGGGGTGTCCGCAAAGTTCCGCCTGGCCCGCGACGCCCGGCACGGCACCTCGCCGCGTTGTCGAAGCGCGCGAGTACGAACAGGTACGAGCTGCGCCTCTCCGCCTTGCGATGCACCGCGCCGGACGCCGCGGGCCACGCCCTCCGGGCGCCGGCGCTACTTCGCGGACACCCCCTGGCAGCGGCGCAGGCCGCGCTACGCCTCGGCGGCAGCCGGAACCGGCTTGGACATCGCCGCGCCGGCGCCACCGGCCACGGCCGTGCCGCTACCCGCATCGCCCCCGGAGAGCCCCCGCATCAGCAGCCAGTACCCGGCCGCCGCCACCGTGCCGAGGACACCGGTCGCCGCCCACAGCCAGTCCGCCCCGTACCGGTCGATCACGAAGCCCGCCATCAGCGGCGCGACCAGCGAGGCCACCGCCCAGGACAGGTTGTAGACCCCCTGGTAGCGCCCACGTCCGTGCACGGGCGACAGCCGTACGACCAGGCTCATCTGGGTCGGGGAGTTCACGATCTCGGCGAGCGTCCACACGCACACGGTCAGCGCGTACGCCCACAGCGGCCCGGCGAAGGCCGTCAGCGCGAACCCGTACCCCGCCAGCAGCGCCGAGATCACCAGCAGCTTCTGCGGGTCGCGGTGCTCGATGAAGGCCGTGACCGGGATCTGGAGCAGCACGATCAGCAGCCCGTTCACGGCGACGACCAGCCCGTAGTCACCGGGCGAGAACCCGGCGGCGCCCATCGCGACCGGCAGGCCGACCGATCCCTGCGTGAAGATCAGCGAGATCAGGAACGACAGCCCGACCACGCCGATGAACCGCCCGTCGCGCAGCACGGTCCCGAGCCCGATCGCCGGCTCCGCCCCCTCGGCGCCGCCCTCGGTGCCGGCCGGGGCGTCGGCCCCGGGCCGGGACTCGGGCAGCTTGACGAACACCAGCACCGCGCAGACCAGCGTCAGCGCGGCCTCGCCCAGGAAGCCGGCCAGGTAGCTGTACTCGGCGATCAGCCCCGCCGCCATCGCGCTGACGGCGAAGCCGAGGTTGATGGCCCAGTAGTTGAGCGCGAAGGCCCGTACGCGGTCCTCCGGGCGGACGATGTCCGCCATCATCGCCGCGACCGCCGGGCGGGAGGCGTTCGAGGTCATACCGACCAGCAGGGCCACCGCAGCGATCGCCGCGGGGTGCTCCATGAAGCCCAGCAGCGCCACCGAGAAGGCGGTCGAGGCCTGGGCCGCCAGCAGCGTGGGCCGCCGGCCCAGCCGGTCGGTCATCACGCCCGCGACGAGGGAGGAGATGACGCCGCCGAGTCCGTGGAGGGCGACCACGAGTCCCGCGAAGGAGGCCGAGTAGCCCCGCTCCAGGGTCAGGTACAGGGTCATGAAGGTGGCGACGAAGGCCCCGAGCCGGTTCACCAGAGTGCTCGTCCAGAGCCACCAGAACGCCCGGGGCAGACCCGAGACGCTCTCCCGGGCGGCCCGTCTCAGACTGGCAGCGGACATAAGGGAACCCCCCGGTGTGTAAGCGTCTCTCTAGCGCCGTGAACATTACGAGCGGGAGGCGCGGCACGCCAATCAATTGACGCGCGCCGTCAATCGGCGGCCGATCCGGGGCCGATCGGCGGGAGCGGGCACCGCGCGCGGGCGCGGCGGGCCGTCCATTAGGCTCCTACGCATGGCCGACGCACCGTACAAGCTGATCCTCCTCCGCCACGGCGAGAGCGACTGGAACGCGAAGAACCTGTTCACCGGCTGGGTGGACGTCAACCTCACCGAGAAGGGCGAGAAGGAGGCGGTCCGCGGCGGTGAGCTGCTCAAGGACGCCGGCCTGCTGCCCGATGTCCTGCACACCTCCCTCCAGAAGCGCGCCATCCGCACGGCGCAGCTCGCGCTGGAGGCCGCCGACCGCCACTGGATCCCGGTGCACCGCTCCTGGCGCCTGAACGAGCGCCACTACGGTGCGCTCCAGGGCAAGGACAAGGCGCAGACCCTCGCCGAGTTCGGCGAGGAGCAGTTCATGCTGTGGCGCCGCTCGTACGACACCCCGCCGCCGGTCCTCGAGGACGGCACGGAGTTCTCGCAGTCCGCGGACCCGCGCTACGCGTCGATCCCGAACGAGCTGCGTCCGCGCACGGAGTGCCTCAAGGACGTCGTCGAGCGCATGCTGCCGTACTGGTACGACGGCATCGTCCCGGACCTGCTGGCCGGCCGCACCGTCCTGGTCGCCGCGCACGGCAACTCCCTGCGCGGTCTGGTCAAGCACCTCGACGGCATCTCCGACGCCGACATCACGGGCCTGAACATCCCGACCGGCATCCCGCTCGTCTACGAACTGGACGCCGACTTCAAGCCCCTGACCCCGGGCGGCACCTACCTCGACCCGGACGCGGCCGCGGCCGCCATCGAGGCCGTCAAGAACCAGGGCAAGAAGAAGTAAGAAAAGTGATCGAGCCCCTGACCTGCACGCACGGTGCAGGTCAGGGGCTTTCGTCTGCTCCGGCCCACTGTGGGCCCTCAGCGCGGGGAAGCGCATGCGTGCCGTGCTCCTGCGCTGCAGCTTGCTTCCCGGCTCGTTGCCGCGGGGACGGCTCCCGCCTCCGACGACGGCGAACGATCGTATTCGCCCCCGCGCCAGGTGACAAAGCCCTATCGTCGCAGGACGGCACCGGGCGAAGAGGCGCTGGGTGACCGCCGATGGTACGGACCGAGCTGGACCTCCCCGCGCGGGAAACCGATGGGCCGGACCGGTCCCGCTCGCTGGACCGGTTCCAAGGAGAAGCCAGTTGCCCACGCTGCTCTATTACCCCATGGTCAGGCCGCCCAGGGAGGTCCTCAATCAGGCGCTGCTGTACTGGGACGACATCGCCACAGTGGTCCCCGAGGACCAAGCCACATACGAGCAGGCAGTCTCGGACGAATTGAAGGAATTGAGGCAACGGGGCCTGTACCACCCCCTTACCGCCGGCACGGTGCGCTCGGACTGGGGCGACGTCGGCCTCCTCAGCGTTTTGACAGAGGAGCTGCGCAGACTCGCACGCCGTCCACCAGGAGCCGTCGACTCGGTCATGGACGCCCCTCTGTACCAGTCCAAGGTGGGGCGCATCCTGGAGCAGGAAATCGTGGAGCTGGGTTTGGGGCGGAGGCTCGAACCTTCGACGGTCTGGCCGCGCAGAAGTCTCGTTGTGACACGTGAGGTGCGGCACATTGTCATCGGAGCAATCGCCCAGGGGGTTGCCGCTCGGGCCCGGGACCGGGCGTACACGCTCTACACCGATCAGCAATCCGTGCAGGAGACGCTGCTGCGAGCGCCGCGCGGAGGCATGGAGGTGGGGGCATGGCGGGTGGAACTCGGCCGGCTCCTTCCCACTCCTGCACCGAGCACATCGACCGCCGAGGTACTGGCCTTTCGCGACAGGTATGCCGACGAGCGAGAACGCCTGATGAGCGCGACGCAGACCATGCTCAACGGATTGTGCAGAGACTGGGAACATCCGGCTGACATCCTGCAACGCCTGGGGGTGGAGCTGGCGCGAGCACGCGACGACTACGAGTCGGCCGCGCGAAGCAGCCGCATGGCGTGGGTCTCCAGATCGGTTTCCGTCACGATGGGCGTTGCGAGTGCTGCCGCAGGCGCCTTGGTGTTCCCGGACATGGCGTGGGTGGCCGGCATTGTCGGGAGCCTCGGGTTCAACATCGCCACTCGCGAGGTCCGCCCGCAAAGGCGAGTGCGCGACGGACACCCTTTCAGCTACCTCCACCATGTGGACCGCGAGCTGGCCTGACGATGCCCCCGGGTCTCCCGGAAGAGCGCGCCGGTCAGGGCCGCGGCGGATCGGCTGGTACCAGGGGAGGCCCGTCGCCGGGTTCAGGCCTGCGTTCGCCTGGCGCTCGTACTCGCGCCAGTGGATGAACTGCACCGGTTCCCGGGCGGGGTCGTAGCCGGAGGCGGGTGTGCACCAGCGCTGCACGAAGGCGGCGAAGCCGCCCTCGTGCACGGTGAAGGGCCCGTCGATCTCGTAGAGCTCGGCGATCGGCCAGGCGTCGCTGTCGTCGACTCCGCCGGACCCGTACGTCTCCATGAAGGCGACGTAGTCCGAGGGCAGCCGCACCCCGAGGCGGCGTTCCGCCTCCGCCGGCCCGGCCAGATCGCCGGGCGCCCCCTCCGCACTCGTCGGGCACGGCGCGAGCACGCGCGACAGGGCGCGGAGGGCGGGATGGCTGGACACGGGACCTCCGGTCGGCTGGCAGGTGCACGCCGGACCAGGGGCTCCCTCCGACAGAGCGGCGGCCGTGCTGACGGGCCGCGGTCAGCGCGCGCCGGCGCCCGTGTTCGCCCGCCATTCGCGGCCGATCGAGCGGAGCAGGGCCGGGTAGACCCCGAGGTGGCGGAAGGGCTTGATGCCCAGCATGTAGAGGGCGCCGAGACGGCCGTTCGGCTTCACCAGGACCGTCATCTGTCCGTGGTGGCCGCCCTTCCCGTCCGGGACCCAGCCGATGTGCATCGCCCCGTGCATGGTCCGGTTCGCGCTCTCCGCCACCCATTCGTCGTGGGTCTGGTAGACGGAGGTGAAGGGGACCGACCGGAGGTCGGGGCCCCGCTCGCCCTCGCGGAGGTCGGCCGGCAGGCGGTCGCGCAGGGTCGGGACCCGGGTGCCGACGCCGTCGTCGGGCCGGTCCCAGCCGAGGAGTGCGCCGAGCTTCCAACGGATCGCGAAGAGGGCGCGCGCCACGGGGGAGGGGATCGGATCCCCGTCGCCGTCCGCGAACTGGTGCACCAGGCGGACGAGGTCGTCGGGGCCGCCCGGAGTCGGCAGTGCCCATACGTCCTCGACCCGGAAGTCGCCCGCGATCTCGTGGATCCGCCACGGGCGGGAGGTGTACGCGGTCTTGGGGAGTCTCATCGGTCGGCCCCTATCTATACGATGCCGTATAGATCGAGGCTAGCACCCATCTATACGGAACCGTATAGATGGGGTCGTGTGAGGAGGAGCACAGCATGGGCGCGACCCGTACACCGCGCGTCAGGTGGATCGAGGAAGGGCTGCGGGCGCTCGCCGCCGGCGGCCCCGAAGCCGTCCGCGTCGAGTCGCTCGCACAGGCGCTCGGCGTCAGCAAGGGCGGCTTCTACGGGTACTTCGGCAACCGCGGCGCGCTGCTCACCGAGATGCTCGACACCTGGGAGCACGAGGTCGCCGACGCCGTGATCGAGCAGGTCGAGAGCGGCGGCGGAGACGCGCGGGCCAGGCTGGAGCGGCTGTTCGAGATCGCCTCCTCGGCCGACGGGCCGGTCAGGGGCACCACGGCCGACCTCGCGATCCGCGACTGGGCCCGGCGTGACGAGGACGTCGCGCAGCGGCTGCGGCGTACCGACAACCGGCGCATGGAGTACCTGCGTTCGCTGTTCCGCGCCATCTGTGACGACGAGGACGACGTCGAGGTCCGCTGCCTGCTCGCCTACTCGCTGCGGATCGGCGAGCACTTCATCCATGTCGACCACGGCGGCCGCACGCACGCGGAGGTCATGGAGCTGACCAAGAAGTGGCTCCTGAGGTAGCCCGTCCGGAGGCGGCCCGGGCCGTCCGGCCGGAGCAGGTCTCGAACGTGACCGCGGCGCCGTCCCCGCCCTCCCGGGCGACCCGGACCTCGCGCACGCGAAGGGCCCCGGCCGAGAGGACTCGGACGGGGCCCGTCGTGCGCGTGGAGTTCGGCGGAAGAGGTCAGCCGCCGCACTGGCAGGGGGCGCCGGACTGGCAGCCGCAACCGCAGCCGGAGCCGCAGCCACAGGCCGCGAGCAGCGGCAGCCGCAGTGGATCCGGCCTCTGTGGCTGCTCCTGCTCCGGGGTGATGGGGACGGGGGAATCGGGCATGGTTCCTCCTCGTAGAGGCGGTGCCCCGCGGCACACGGGACTTCGTACGACAACCGCCCTCGCCCTCATTCATGCCCAGCGGCACCGGCGCGTCAACGGCGCATTGGGGCTCGGCGCCGCCCGCGTGCCCGACGCCCCGGGCAGGTCGCCGGTCTGGGCCGCGGGCAGGACGCCGGGATCAGACGCCCTCGACCTGGGTCGGCTGCTGGAGGTCGTCGGCGTGCTCCCCCGTCACCAGGTAGACCACGCGCTTGGCCACCGACACCGCGTGGTCCGCGAAGCGCTCGTAGTAGCGGCCCAGCAGGGTCACGTCCACCGCCGTCTCGATGCCGTGCTTCCAGCGGTCGTCCATCAGGTGCTGGAACAGCGTGCGGTGCAGCTGGTCCATCTCGTCGTCGTCCTGCTCCAGCTGGAGGGCGAGGTCGACGTCCTTCGTGATGATGACCTCGGCGGCCTTCGCCATCAGGCGCTGCGCCAGCTGCCCCATCTCCAGGATGGTGGCGTGCAGGTCCCGCGGGACGGCCCGGTCCGGGAAGCGCAGCCGGGCGAGCTTCGCCACGTGCTGGGCCAGGTCGCCGCTGCGCTCCAGGTCGGCGCTCATCCGCAGCGAGGTGACCACGATGCGCAGGTCGGTGGCGACCGGCTGCTGGCGGGCGAGCAGGGCGATCGCGCGGGCCTCCAGGTCGTGCTGGAGGTCGTCGACCTTCTGGTCGGCGGCGATGACGCTCTCGGCCAGCTTCAGGTCGGCGTCGAGCATGGACGTCGTGGCCCGCCCGATCGCGGAACCGACGAGCCGGGCCATCTCGACCAGGCCTTCTCCGATCGAGTCCAGTTCCTCGTGGTACGCGTCGCGCATGTCTCGTGTCCCTCTCTCGACCTACTACTGCAAGTACTGCCCGGGGGCGGGCCGGGGCGGCCTTCGGCCCCACGTTGACACGGTGGGATGCAAACGCGTCCGACTCCGGCACCACAAGTGAATCAACCCCGTCGCCAGAGTGAACTCTGGGCGACGACTGTTCGAGGTGCCACCCGAACGGCTGTGGAAGTGTCCTCCGGCCTGCTTAACCTGGATCCATGGACGTGAACGCGGCGGTCGCCGCAGCTGCAGCGATCGCCGGTCTTTGCACCGGTGTGATCGCGATGCTGGCGTTCCGCTGGAGCGAGCGCGACCAGGCCCGCCCCACCAGGAGCTCCATCCGACCCGATCTCAATGCGGTGCTCCCGCCCGGCGTGGACACCGTCCTCTCCGTGCTGCGCTCCTCGGCGGTCGTACTGGACGAGGGCGACGCGGTGGTCAAGGCCAGCTCGGCGGCGTACGCCCTCGGTCTGGTCCGCGGAGGCAAGCTCGCCGTCGAGCCGATGCTCCACATGGCCCGCGACACCCGCCGCGACGGGGAGATACGCCAGGTCGAGCTGGACCTGCCCCGGCGCGGTACCGGCCGGGGCGAGGCCCTCGCGGTCTCGGCGCGCGTCGCCCCGCTCGGCTCCCGCCTGGTGCTCCTCCTGGTCGAGGACCTCACCGAGGCCCGCCGCATCGAGGCCGTACGCCGCGACTTCGTGGCCAACGTGTCGCACGAGCTGAAGACCCCGGTCGGAGCGATCTCCCTGCTGTCCGAGGCCGTCATGGACGCCGCGGACGACCCCGAGGCGGTCAGCCGTTTCGCCGGGCGCATGCAGATCGAGTCCACCCGGCTGATCAACCTCGTGCAGGAGCTCATCGACCTCTCCCGGGTACAGAACGACGACCCGCTGGAGGACGCCGAGCCCGTACGCGTGGACACGCTGGTCGCCGAGGCCATCGACCGCTGCCGCCACACGGCGTCCTCCAAGCAGATCACCATGGCTGCGGGCGGCACCGCCGACCTGCGCGTATGGGGCAACCGTGGACAGCTCGCGGCCGCCCTCGGAAATCTGGTCGAGAACGCCGTCAACTACAGCCCCGCCCGCACCCGCGTCGGCATCGCCGGACGCAGGGTGACGGCTCCTGGGGGAGACTTGATCGAGATCGCCGTGACCGACCAGGGCATCGGCATCCCGGAAAAGGACCGCGAGCGCATCTTCGAGCGCTTCTACCGCGTGGACCCGGCCCGCTCCCGCGCCACGGGAGGAACCGGCCTCGGCCTTGCGATCGTGAAGCACGTGGCGGCCTCGCACGGCGGGGAGGTGTCGGTATGGAGCTCGGAGGGCCAGGGTTCCACGTTCACCCTGCGACTCCCTGAAGCGGCCGCGCCGGCCCCGGCGGCGGCCCACGCCACCCACCCGACCCCTGCCTGACCCAGAACCGCCCCAGCCATTCCTGCCCCGGAGGTCCTTCCGTGACCCGAGTGCTCGTCGTCGAGGATGAGGAATCCTTCAGCGACGCCCTGTCCTACATGCTCCGCAAGGAGGGCTTCGAGGTCGCCATCGCCGCGACCGGGCCCGACGGGCTCGACGAGTTCGAGCGCAACGGCGCCGACCTCGTCCTCCTCGACCTGATGCTCCCCGGCCTGCCCGGCACCGAGGTCTGCCGGCAGCTGCGCGGCCGCTCCAACGTCCCCGTGATCATGGTGACCGCCAAGGACAGCGAGATCGACAAGGTCGTCGGGCTGGAGATAGGAGCAGATGACTACGTCACCAAGCCCTTCTCCTCCCGCGAGCTGGTCGCCCGCATCCGCGCGGTCCTGCGCCGCCGCGGTGAGCCGGAGGAGGTCACCCCGGCGGCCCTGGAGGCCGGCCCCGTACGGATGGACGTCGACCGCCACGTGGTCACCGTCGCCGGCGGCAAGGTGGACCTCCCGCTGAAGGAGTTCGACCTGCTGGAGATGCTGCTGCGCAACGCGGGCCGCGTACTGACCCGCATGCAGCTCATCGACCGGGTCTGGGGCGCGGACTACGTCGGCGACACCAAGACGCTGGACGTCCACGTCAAGCGCCTGCGCGCCAAGATCGAGCCGGACCCGGGCGCGCCGCGCTACCTGGTCACGGTCCGTGGCCTCGGCTACAAGTTCGAGCCGTAGGCCGGACGTACGGGAAGGGCCCCCACCCGCTGCTGCGGATGGGGGCCCTTCCCGTATGCGTACGCGGCGCGCGTCAGTGGCCGGCGGCGTGCGAGGGGGAACCCGACGGCTTACCGGTGGCGCTGCCCGAGGGGGACCCGGACGGGGTGCCCGGGGCCGCACCGGCGGCCGCGCCCGACGGGGAGCCGGACGGGGCGGGGCCGGCGGCCGGGGCCTCGGTCGGGCCGAAGGGCGCGTACATGCCGACGCCGGGGACCACGAGGGCTTCCAGCTCGACGCCGCCCGTGCTGCTCAGCTGGAAGACGACCTTCTGCACGTCGCCGTTCTTGGCGGCCTCGGCGCCGTCCTCGATCACGGCTGCGGCGTTGCCCTTGCCACCGAGGACCACGGCACCGCCGGCCGGCACGGTGATCTTGCCGGCGCCGCCCTCGGCCGGCTTCAGCAGGATCTTGCCCTTGCCACCCGGGAGGGTGATGCCGTCAAGCGTCTGTGCCTTGGTGCCGTTGTTGAAGACCGTCGCCGAGACGACCGCCGGGCCCTTCTTGTCCTTCTCGCCCTGGGTGATCACCAGCGCGTTCTGGATCTGGATCTCGCCCTTGGTGACGGCGGCGTTGTCCGGCTTGATCTGGAGAGTCTGCGCATCCTGGCCCGCACCACAGGCGGCCAGCGAGGCGATCGAGAACACGACGGCGGTGGCGGCGAGGGCGCCGCGTCGAAGGCTGCGGCTCACGGCGGCGGCAACTCCTTGGACGATCGGAAGGGAGGATGGGCTCCGCCCAGCTACCGCTGGGAGGTACCGGTACCCCCTCGAACGGCCGAGGTAAAGCCGCTCTAAGGGTGTGTCAGCGCGCTTAGGTTACCGAGCCGCCGCCCCGCCCCCGCACCCGACCCTCCGCAGCGCAGCCGCCACCCTGGCAGCGCCCCGCGATCTTGCATTCCGCGGCGCCGTTCACCGCGCCGATCTTGTGGCGCTCGCATATCGTGCGCCGGACCCCCGTTGATCAATTTCCGGATTCCCCCGAACCTCACTTCGTGATCAATTCAGGATTGGGCCGGAACCCGCTCGATGCGGGCGGCCGCCAGTCGAACGGAGTAGTTCGGTTTCTCGACTCCGAACCCGGCAAAACGGGACGTACGTCACACGGATGGGGGTGCCGGGCAGGTGTAGCGTGGCCCTTTCGCCCGGTCCGCGCAGCACCCCCGACCTGCGAATACCCCCTTCCGGAAGCCCTCCGCAGCACGTTCCTGTTGCTGTTGTCAAGCCCCGAGATGTGCCCTGACCTGCGAAAACGCCATTCATAACAGTCAGTTCTCGTGTTACCCTGGATAGCCACGGAAGGGGTACCTGTCACATGACGTTCAAGGTTGGCGACACCGTGGTCTATCCCCATCACGGGGCCGCGCTGATCGAGGCCATTGAGACTCGTCAGATCAAAGGCGTGGACAAGACCTACTTGGTGCTCAAGGTCGCCCAGGGCGACCTGACGGTTCGTGTGCCTGCGGACAATGCGGAGTTCGTCGGCGTTCGCGACGTAGTCGGCCAGGACGGGCTGGACCGGGTCTTCGAGGTGCTTCGCGCACCGTACGCAGAAGAGCCGACGAACTGGTCCCGGCGCTACAAGGCAAATCTGGAGAAGCTCGCTTCTGGCGATGTCATCAAGGTCGCCGAAGTGGTGCGTGACCTGTGGCGTCGTGAGCGTGAGCGCGGGCTTTCCGCGGGCGAGAAGCGCATGCTCGCGAAGGCGCGCCAGATTCTGGTGAGCGAGCTTGCGCTCGCTGAGAACACGAACGAGGACAAGGCTGAGGCCCTCCTCGACGAGGTGCTCGCGTCCTGACGCGAGGCACCGTGCACCGTTTGGTGCGCAGCTTGCCGCGGTGCCCGATGACAAGGTTTCTCCTCCACGAGAGACCTGTTGCCGGGCGCTGCGGCATGTCTGTATCCGTACCTTTTGCCTTTACTGCCTCAATGCCACCATCGCCGCCATCGCGATGGCGTGCCGGGCCCGGGCAGCCTGCTCGACCGGTCGTCACGGAAGGGGCGAGGGCGTCGCACCCGGCACCCTTCAGGCCATACCCATGTCGGCCGAAGTCACAAACCTGGCTCGGAGCTACTGATGTCTGACGTAACGCGTCCCCACCGCACCGCCGCGGTGATCCCGGCCGCCGGCCGGGGGGTACGCCTCGGTCCGGGTGCCCCCAAGGCCCTGCGGGCCCTCGGCGGTACCCCGATGCTCATCCACGCCGTCCGCGCGATGGCCCGCTCCCGCGCGGTCTCCCTCGTGGTGGTCGTCGCCCCGCCCGCCGAGGCCGCCGAGGTGCGCCTGCTGCTGGGCGAGCACGCGCTGCCCGAGCGCACGGAGCTGCTGGTCGTCCCCGGCGGGGAGACCCGCCAGGAGTCCGTGCGCGCGGGCCTGGACGCGCTGCCGCCGGACGTCACCTCCGTGCTGATCCACGACGCGGCCCGCCCGCTCGTCCCCGTGGACACCGTGGACTCGGTCATCGAGGCCGTACGCGACGGCGCGCCCGCCGTGGTGCCCGCGCTGCCCCTGGCCGACACCGTCAAGGAGGTCGAGCCCGGCAGGCCCGGCGAGGCGGAGCCCGTCCTCGGCACGCCCGAGCGGGCCCGGCTGCGCGCCGTCCAGACCCCGCAGGGCTTCGACCTGGCCACCCTGCTGCGGGCGCACGCCGAGATCGCCGTCGACGGCGAGGGCGCCACCGACGACGCCGGAATGGTGGAACGGCTCGGTGTCACCGTCGTGGTGATCCCGGGCCACGAAGAGGCCTTCAAGGTCACCCGTCCGCTCGACCTGGTCCTCGCCGAGGCCGTACTCGCCCGCAGGAGGGCCACCGATGGCTACTGAGCCGACCGCTCCGACCGCTCCGACCGCTCCGACCGCTCCGACCGCCCCGCTGATCCCGCTCGTCGGCATCGGCACCGACGTGCACGCCTTCGAGACCGGCCGCGAGCTGTGGTGCGCCGGCCTGCTGTGGGAGGGCGAGGACGGCCTCGCCGGGCACTCCGACGGCGATGTCGCCGCCCACGCCGCCTGCGACGCGCTCTTCTCCGCCGCCGGTGTCGGCGACCTCGGCGCGCACTTCGGCACCTCCCGCCCCGAGTGGTCCGGCGCCGCCGGCGTCACCCTTCTGGCGGAGGCGGCCCGTATCGTCCGCGCCGAGGGCTTCGAGATCGGCAACATCGCCATCCAGGTGATCGGTGTGCGCCCGAAGATCGGCAAGCGGCGCGAAGAGGCGCAGAAGGCGCTCGCGGCCGCGGCCGGCGCCCCCATCTCCGTCTCCGGCACCACCACCGACGGACTGGGACTCACCGGCCGTGCCGAGGGGCTCGCCGCGATCGCCACGGCCCTCGTGTACCGGACGAACCGGGCCTGAATACACGTAGCGGCCGTACATCTTCGGCAACAAAGGTGCCCCGGGTCCCCAAAGGGTCGCGGGGCACTGCTACAGGCCCACTACCCTGGATGCCGTGACTATTCGCCTGTACGACACCAGCGCCCGGCAGATCCGCGACTTCACCCCGCTCACCGCGGGCTGTGTCTCGATCTACCTGTGCGGCGCCACGGTGCAGGCCGCCCCGCACATCGGGCACATCCGCTCGTACCTGAACTTCGACGTCATGCGCCGCTGGTTCGGCTACCGCGGCTACGACGTGACCTTCATCCGCAACGTCACCGACATCGACGACAAGATCATCGCCAAGGCGGCCGAACAGGGCCGCCCGTGGTGGTCCATCGGCTACGAGAACGAACTGGCCTTCAACTCCGGCTACGACGCGCTCGGCTGCCTGCGGCCGACCTACGAGCCGCGCGCCACCGGGCACGTCCCGGAGATGATCGAGATGATGCGCGGGCTCATCGAGCGCGGTCACGCGTACGAGTCCGAGGGCAACGTCTACTTCGACGTGAAGTCCTTCCCCGGCTACCTCTCGCTCTCCCGCCAGGAGCTCGACAACATCCGCCAGCCGGAGTCCACCGGCGAGACCGGCAAGCGCGACCCGCGCGACTTCGCCATGTGGAAGTCCGCGAAGCCGGGCGAGCCCTCCTGGGAGACCCCCTGGGGCCGCGGCCGCCCCGGCTGGCACCTCGAATGCTCCGCCATGGCGCACAAGTACCTCGGCCAGGCCTTCGACATCCACGGCGGCGGGCTCGACCTGATCTTCCCGCACCACGAGAACGAGATCGCCCAGGCCCAGGCCTTCGGCGACGAGTTCGCGAAGTACTGGGTCCACAACGCCTGGGTCACCATGTCCGGCGAGAAGATGTCCAAGTCGCTCGGCAATTCGGTGCTCGTCTCCGAGATGGTCAAGCAGTGGCGCCCGATCGTCCTGCGCTACTACCTCGGCACCCCGCACTACCGGTCGATGATCGAGTACAGCGAGGACGCCCTGCGCGAGGCCGAGTCGGCCTTCGCCCGGATCGAGGGCTTCTACCAGCGCGTCATCGAGAAGGCCGGCGGCCCCGTCGAGCCGGCGGCCGAGGTCCCGCCCGCCTTCGCCGAGGCCATGGACGACGACCTGGGTGTCCCGCAGGCGCTCGCGATCGTCCACACCACCGTCCGCCAGGGCAACAGCGCGCTCGCCGCCGACGACAAGGACGCGGCCATCGCGCGCCTGTCCGAGGTGCGGGCCATGCTGGGCGTCCTCGGTCTGGACCCGCTGGACCCCCACTGGGACGGCGGCAACGGGTCCGACCGCGGCGAGGAGCTCCACGGCGCGGTGGACACCCTCGTACGGCTCGTCCTCGAGCAGCGCGAGTCCGCCAGGGCCCGCAAGGACTGGGCGACCGCCGACGCCATCCGCGACCAGCTCCAGCAGTCGGGGCTGGTCATCGAGGACAGCCCGACGGGTCCGCGCTGGACGCTCGGCCCGCGCTGAGCCCGGGCAGCTGAGCTTGGTGTGCTGCCCGGAGTTCCGGGCGGCACACTCTTC
This sequence comes from Streptomyces sp. NPDC054932, assembly GCF_053610205.1. Classification (NCBI taxonomy): domain Bacteria; kingdom Bacillati; phylum Actinomycetota; class Actinomycetes; order Kitasatosporales; family Streptomycetaceae; genus Streptomyces; species Streptomyces sp. NPDC054932. Next base: position 56,534 of record NZ_JBSGXU010000031.1, read on the forward strand.
ATACGTACATACCGCAGCACCAACGAAAACAGGTAGAAGTCATGGCCGGGAACAGCCAGCGCAGGAACCGCCGCACGTCCAACAAGAAGGGCGCGACGGTCGGCAGCGGTGGCCAGCGGCGCAAGGGTCTGGAGGGCAAGGGCCCCACGCCCAAGGCCGAGGACCGCAAGAAGCACAAGGCGAACCGCATCGCCAACGCCATGGCCCGCCAGGCCGCCAAGCGCCGCCCCGCCCCGCGCCGCGGCGGCCCCAAGGGCACCAGCGAGATGGTCGTCGGCCGCAACCCGGTCTTCGAGGCGCTGCGCGACGGTGTCCCCGCCACAACCCTCTACGTCCAGCAGTTCATCGACAACGACGAGCGCGTCCGCGAGGCCCTCCAGCTCGCCGCCGAGCGCGGCAACATCAACCTGATGGAAGCCCCGCGCCCCGAGCTCGACCGCATGACCAACGGGCTCAACCACCAGGGCCTGGTCCTCCAGGTCCCGCCGTACGAGTACGCGCACCCCGAGGACCTCACCGCCGCCGCGTACGACAACGGCGACGACCCGCTGATCGTCGCCCTCGACGGGGTCACCGACCCGCGCAACCTCGGTGCGATCGTCCGTTCCGTCTCCGCCTTCGGCGGCCACGGCGTGGTCATCCCCGAGCGCCGGGCCGCCGGCATGACCGCCGGTGCCTGGAAGACCTCGGCCGGCACCGCCGCCCGCACCCCGGTCTCGCGCGTCACCAACCTGACCCGCGCCCTCCAGGACTACAAGAAGGCCGGCATCACCATCGTCGGCCTCGCGGCCGAGGGCACCCACACGGTCAACGACCTGGCCGAGCTGGCGGGCCCGGTCGTCATCGTCGTCGGCTCCGAGGGCAAGGGTCTCGGCCGTCTCGTCGGCGAGAACTGCGACTACCTCGTGCGCATCCCCATGCCGGGCGGCGCCGAGTCCCTCAACGCCGGTGTCGCCGCGGGCGTCGTGCTGTACGAGGCCGCGCGCCGCCGTGCCGACCGCGGCCGCATCTGATCCCTTGATCCACTTGGCTCATGGAATATGACCCGTGAGCGTGTCACCCCGCCCGATTCGGGCGGGGTGGCTTGATCTTGACGGGTCTCGGACACATCCCTGACGTCAAGGCAGTGTCCTAAACACTGATCACTCGGTTAGATGAGTGTGGACACCAGAACGTCAGGGTTCGACGACCAGCCCGCGCTGAGCATGGTCAAGGTGCCGTGCGACCCCGCACAGGTCATCGTCAACCACGCCAGCTTCCGCGTGCGGCTCGCACCGAGCCCGAGCGCGCGTTCCAAGCCCGCGAGGGCCCCCGGCCGCGCACCCGTCCTGGGTGGCGCCGTGGTGGCCGCCGCCGGGGCCACCCGCCGCCGGGCCCCCGTGGTCTGGAGCGGCAAGTCCGACACCGGCGACGCCGCGGCCATGGGCGGACTGCTCCAGGCCGTCCGCGAGGCCGGTCGCGGGCACGACGAGTACGACGGCGGCGCCACCCAGGTCATTCCGCGCGTCGACCTGGCCCACGACCTCGCCGAGGACACCGTCGCCACGCCGACCGTCATCGGCCAGCGCAGCTACGGCGATCCGACCGAGACGCGCCCGCTGGCCGCCGTACGGGACCTGCCGTACCAGGAGCCGCCCGGCTCCGGCCCCGGGGCGGACCCCCGGCGGCCCGGCACCGACACGCGCGGGCAGGCCTCCTACTACCCCGGCCGCCGGATGAACCTGGGCGTCGTGCTGCTCCCGCTGCGCGTCTTCCTCGGCTTCATCTGCATCTACGCCGGCATGGGCAAGCTGTGCGACCCCGTCTACTTCGACGGCGGCGAGCGCGGCTCCATGGTCACCTGGCTGCACACGCTCAATCCCTGGGCGCTCGCCGAGCCGCTGCGCGACTTCGCGCTGGCGCACCCGGTGGGCGCGGGCCTGAGCGTGGCCTTCCTCCAGGTCATCGTGGGCGTGCTGACGGTGTTCGGCCTGTGGCAGCGGTTCGCCGCCTGCTTCGGGGCCCTGCTGTCCGCCGCGCTGCTGATGACGGTGAGCTGGAAGACCGTCCCGGCCTACGACGCGCCCGACATCATCTACCTCGCCGCCTGGAGCCCGCTGATCATCGCGGGCGCCCCGGTCTACTCCCTCGACGGACGTCTCGCCGGCGAGGCCTGGCGGACCCTCGGGCCGCGCTCCGAGATCTGGCGGCTGCGGCGGCGCGTGCTGCGCCGCGGCGCCGTCATGGCCACCGTCGTGTGCGGGCTCACCCTGCTCGTCGGCTCGCTCCTCGGCGGCGCCGTCCGCTCCTCCACCGTGGTCACCGTCCCCGGGCCGGGCGAGGCCCCCAGCAACTACCTGCCGGGCCGTCCGCTGCCGCAGGCGCCGGCCCGGCAGACGCCGGGACAGCAGCAGCAGCCCACGCAGCCGCCCAGCAGGGCGGCGTCCCCCTCGGCCACCGCGACCGAGCCCGCCGCGAAGTCCGGGAAGACCGCGTCGGGCAGCCCCTCCCGGCAGCCCTCCGGGACGCGCTCCCAGTCGCCCGCCGCGACGCGGAGCACCACCGGCAAGCAGCAGACCCCGCGCAGCACGCCCCGGCAGTCCTCCTCGCCGCGGCAGCCCTCCTCCTCCGGGACCACGGGCGGCGGCGCTCCGGCCAAGCCCGGCCTGATCGGCGGGCTCATCGGCTGACACCGGCACGGCAAGGGCCGGGGCCCGGCACGCACG
>NZ_JBSGXU010000032.1:0-59043 GCF_053610205.1 Streptomyces sp. NPDC054932
CTCGGCGGGTGAGGGGGACGTCCCCTTTTTGCGGACTAAGCCTTGACCGTCTGGTTCAGCGCTACGAGCGCCTGGGCCCACCGCACGTACTTCAGCTGCCCGAAGTCGGCGACGGTCTTGACCCCGAACGCCTCGTGCAGCAGCTTGCCGTCCTCGTCGCTGACGCCCTTCAGCGCGGCGACGGGAGCCGCAAGCACCTCGGCGAGAGGCTTGTCGGCCCACGCCTTGTCGAGCACCTTGTCCAGATCGATCGCCATGAGTGTCCCTCTCGGAATCCCAGAACCAAACAGTCGGGGCAAACCTAACCGAACCAGACATTTCCCCCATGCCCCGACACGCACTTCCCACGCACCTCTGGGCGATCACCGATCTTGACTACGGAGCCCGGCCCGGCCGCCCGACACCGCAGCCAGAGCCGCACCCAAGCCCGCACGCAGACTTCCCCGCAAACCCTGGCAGTCGAGGCCTTGATATACACCTCGGACACGATTCCCCTACACGCCCAAAAGCCTCTGAGGCCCACCGTTCGACGGACCTCAGAGGCTTTCGTTTCACAAGGAAGTCTTTGACGAGTTACAGCTCCGAGAATCCTTAGACCATCAGATTCCCAATGCTCCCCATCTCCCAACTCGCGAGAGGTGCTTCACGAGCACCTCTCCGCCGATCTCTAATCACAGGTTTTCAACAAAACGGCGTAGGCGCGCTTGATGGTCGGCAATCCAACCGTCTTCCAGAGCGACTGGGACGCGGACGGTAAGCATTGAAATGGAGTCATCCTCCACGACAACTTCCGGGCAATCCCGTTCACCCTGGAGCTGGATGGCCACCGTGGGGCCCCGGTCCGATTGCATCCACGTGACATCCTGCCCGAGAGAAAGAAGTTCCAGTACCCGAGCCCAGTCTTCGAGTTTGGATCGGGAAAGAACAAGGAGAGTGCTGCCCTTGACGAACAGGCTGGCAATCTCGATCTTCGCCTCCCAGAAATCACCGTCCATCGAGGACTGCACAACGACCCTGACTTCATTCTCGAAATCGGTCAGCCGTACGAGCTCAAACGGGAACATACCTACGCACCCTTCCCAACCAAGAACTGAGCCGCAGTGGACCAGCCATTGTCGTCAAAGGCACTGATGTCAATCCGGAACGGAACATTCGATCCCGGTAGATACCTCGGCGTCGCTTGGAACAATATTGTATTGCCCTTGGCGACATGATCGGCAATAGACTTGCCGAACGCATTCAGCGGCCCATTATCTACCTTCGAATTAGTCCTCACGATGTTCGCCGCAACCTTACCACTACCCCCCAATGAATCCGGAAGGAGATGGCCTCGCGTGTGACCGTAGGCATTCTTGATGAACCCCGGAGGAATGATCCTGCGACCGGCCTTGTCACCCTTACCGAGATCCGCCGGGGTAACGATGGCGATCACTCCGGTACGACGACCATCAGGAAGTACCTGGCCGTAGTCAACATCACCGCAGTTGTGGACGAGGACCGGCACAGCGCCTGCCAGCACATAATACGTGTGGAAGTCGTCGACCGTGAGGTTGTACGTGGTGACGGCGAGCGGGTAGCTCCGGGTCGCCTGAACCGTGACGGTGCTGCCGTCAGGCTTGCGGAGCTGTTCACCCTCGGCGAATTCGCCGGCATCGAGCCACTGGCGGCGGGTTTCGCTCCAGTGGGGGTGATGGGTGGTGGAGGTGAGGACGACCGGCGGGCCGCGGGGGCTTGCGTCGTCGGTGAGGGTGAGGTCGGTGAATTCCTTGTCATCGGGGGTGGTAATGGTGGCCGTAACCGTCTTGGCTTCGGTCTCACCGGTCTGCGGGTCCGTAGCGAGGACCTTGTCGCCTACCTTGACTTCCTCGATGGCCTTGCTCGTGCCATCGGCCATTTGGACGCGCGCACCCGTGGGGAAGCTGTTCTTCTTCTTTACAGGGCACGAGGCGCCGGAGGCAGACTCGCTTGATCGGGCATCCGACCCTCCGCCGCCCGACTCGGCGTCATCCTTACCCCTACCGGCCTTGGATTCTGTGCCGGCACTGTCGGTGGCCTTCTCGGTCGCGGCTTTCTCATCCGCGGCCTTTCGCGCCTGAGCCGCCGCAGCGGATGCTTCGTCCTCGGCCTTCTTGGCCTTGGTGAAGGCATCCATGGCCTTCGATGCCCTACGTTCGGCGGCACTGATCGCGTCGTAGGCCTTGTTCATCTCCTTGTAGATCTTGAAGGCCTTGATGCCGATCTTGATGGCCTTGGCGATCTTGCCCCAGGGAACTGCGTTCAGCGCCGTGTTGATGCACGCCATGACGTCGCCCTTGGTGAAGCAGTCACGGGCGTCGTTGTAGCCGATCAGGTCCATGACCAGGTCGACCACGGCGTGCTTCAGCTCGTCGCGCTTCTTCTTGGCCTTGTTGAGCTCGTGGTTGGCGGTGTTCAGCTCCTCGGTCTCAGGGCTCGTGCCTTCCCACAGTCTGCCGGGATTCCGCGCCTCTGCCTCCTCCGTACCCGCGGGGCACTGAGGGGGCGTACACCTGATCATCAAGCCGTCTGGGTCGGAGGAATTGACGGGGCTGTTGTTGGCGTACGCGTAGGCGTTCCACTGCTGCGGGTTGCCTGGGTCGATGAGTGGGTCCGGGCTGATGAAGCGGCCCGTGGTCGGGTCGTACTCGCGGGCGCCGAGGAGGGTGAATCCGGTGGACTGCTCCTTGGTGCCACCGACGAAGCCCTTGTCTCCGGCCCAGGCTCCAGGCGTCGGCTGGGTGCCGCGCTCGTTGCCGAAGGGGTCGGACGGACGGCGGACCTGAGCCAGGTCAGTGGCGTTGAACTGCACGCCGTTGGTGCCGTGGTGGTCCGAGGACTGGTAGGCAAGCGTCGAGACGCCGGCCGTGGTGGTGCGGGTGACGGACAGGCCGCCGGGAGCAGCGTAGGCCCGGACGTTGGAGACCTTGCTGGTGGCGGTGTCCAGGGTGATCTGGTCGGTGCCGAGGTTGAGCGTGGTCTTGCCGGGGTCGCGGCGGATGAGCTGGTTGCCGCCGGTGTCGTACAGGTAACTGGTGCCGCCGCTCTCGGCGGTGCCGGTGATCTTGTCGAGCTTGCCCTGGACGTTCCAGGTCAGGGTCTTGGTGCCCGGGGTGCTGGTGATGGAGGCGGTGTTGCCGCTCGCATCGTAGGTGTACGAGGTGACCTTGGTGCCCGTGGTGCTGGTCTCCGTGGAGGTCATCAGCGCGTGCGGGCCGCCCGTGCCGCCGCCCGTCTTCGGGTCGGATGACGGGGTGTTGGGGCCGGATCCGAAGGTCTGGGTGACCGTCGTGTCCTTGGCCGCGTTGCCGGTGACGTCCTTCTTCACCAGCTTGGTGCGGTTACCGATCTTGTCGTACTCGTACTGCTGCCAGTACGGGGCCGGACCGCCCACACTCGGCTTGCCCGTGCCGTCGACCTTCGGCCCAGTGGCATTGGTGCAGCCGCCGATGCCGCGCACACTCGGCTGCGGCGCCGTCATGGTGGTACCGGTGTCGGTCCACGCCTGAGTGAGGCGGCCGAGGTAGTCGGTGGTGAAGCACTGCAGGTCCCGGGCAGCGCCGTCCTGCGTGTTGCTGATCGACGTCAGCTGACCGACCTGGTTGTAGGTGTAGTCGAGGACATCGACACTTGCCGTGGCCGCGGTCTGCTTGTCCAGCGTGGACCGGACGGGACGGCCGGTTGCCTCGTCATAGTCAACCGTCGAAACGATCTGCCGGCCGGTGTCCCCGACCGTGGTGCGGATCGCACGACCGAACGGGTCGTAGCGCATGTCCACGACGAACGGCGTGATCACCGAACCGATCGTGCTGTCGAGCGAGGTGAAGCTGCCGACGGAGTTGATCCCGTAGGTCAGAGTCTCGGCAGCCAGCCCGGCCTTCGCGATGGCCGGCAGGCTCGTGGTCGTGAGCTGGCCGTACTTGTCGTAGGTGCTCTTGGCCTCGTAGGTGCCCTGCAGCTCCTTCTCGACGGCGGGGATGGTGATCTTGGTGCCCAGGGGGCGGTAGCCGCTGTCGTAGCCCGTCACCTCGGAGACGTACGCACTGCCGGACGCTCCGCCGACGAACCGCGTGCTGGTCGACGGCTTACCGAGCGCCTTGGTGTCGTAAGTGAAGGCACCGACCTGCTTCGCCGGGTCGACTGCCGCGCCCTCGTAGGTCGCCACGGTGCGGCCGAGGATGTCGCTGACGGTCGTGGCCTGCTTGCCGCGGGCATCCTTGACCGTGACGAGGTTCTTGCTGTCGTCGTAGAAGCTCTCACCGATACCCGAGTCCGGGTCGGTGGTCTTCACCGTACGGCCCATGAGGTCGTAGGCGAAGGTCCACTCGTTGTTGGCCGAGTCCTTCCGGGACAGCTCCTTGCCCTGCGTGTTGCTGACGTACGTGGTCTCGTCGTATGCGCCCGTGGGCGTGTTGCCCTTGTACTGGCGCACCACCGAGGTGAGGCCATTGGTGATGGTCGCTGTGGCGTAGCCACCCGTCGGCGGAATGGTACGGACCTCGTCAGCGCCCGGGTACTCCGTCTTCGAACGCCACTGCTCAATCCCGTAGGACTGGAACACTGAAGCAGTGGCACGGCCGAGGCCGTCGAACACGGAGACGGTCTGGGCCGGGATCTTGCTGTCCGGGTTGACCCCGCCGTTGGGCAGGAACAGCGCCCCGCCGGGAGCCTTCTCGTTGTTGTAGTACGGCGCGCTGGTCTTGACCTGCCGACCGTGCGAGTCGAAGTGCGCGTCGGTGATCATGCGGCCGGTGACACCGGACGGCGTGTGCGCCTGGGTCTGACGGACGCGGCCGAGGCCGTCGTAGATCGTGTAGCTGTTGATGTACTTGCCGTCGTTCATGAGCGTCTGGCTCAGAACGGTGGTCGGCGCGTTCGTCCCGTTCATGGAGTACGAGAACTTGCGGACCGCCGGGTCGACGGTCCGGTCCTGGCCCGGCTGCCAGATGGTGGTGACACGGCCGAGGGCGTCGTAGCCGCGCTCGGCCACGTGACCGTTCTCGTCGGTCGTCTTCATCGGCAGCGCACGACCCGTGTCGAGGGTCGTGGTGGTCTTCCAGCCCAGCGGGTTGGTGTGGGTGACCTCGTACGGCAGCGCGTTGGCCAGCGCCTTGTACTCGGTCTTGGTCACCGCGCCGTCCGGGTGGGCGGCGTCCTTGCGCACCTTGTTCGTGCTCGTGGTGACGCGTCCGTACACGTCGTACGTGGACGTGGCGTTCAGGCGGTAGACCGGCTTGCCCGCCCCGTCGTACTTCTCCAGCACCTCGGTGCCGGTCTGGTCGGCGGTCGCACCTGCCTGGCCCACGGCCATGCCGTCGTAGTACGTGCGGGTGTCTCCGACCGTGTTGGCCGTGGTCGGGGTCTGGCCACAAGCACCCGTCAGGATCAAGGTGCGGGAGGCGAGCTGGGTGAGTGCGCCGCCGGGGCCGGTGGCGTACTCGAAGGTGGTGCACATGCGCTGGTCGGTGCGGGAGACATCGCCCTTGTCGTCGACCTGGAGCGGCCGCGAGAAGAGGGTGTCGTCGTAGGTGGACGTCCGCTCGCTCGTGCGCCAGGCGCCGCTCGCGAGCTTCTCGCGGCTGGTCACCTTGGCGGTGTTCATCGCACGGGCGGTGATGGCGGGCATGCCGCCGGACTGCGCACGGGTCGCCGTGATGGCGCCGAGCCACGGGGTGGTGACCTCGTCGCCGACGACGGTGCCGCCGTCGCGGTCGTAGGTCTCCGTCTGGCGGATGAAGCCCGAGAGGACTTCCTCGTCCTTGATGGTGCCGCCGTGCGCGTCGAGGACGTTCACGCTGCGCTTGGAGCCGTTGGCGAGGACGTCGCCGTCCATGCCGCGCAGGAAGGTGGCCACCGACTTGGTGCGCGGGGCCTCCGCCGCGTTGCCGTTGCCGGTACGGGTCGTGACCGTGGCGTAGCCGCGGAACTGGTCCCACGTACGCGTCTTGGGGTCGGTGAACTCGGAGTCGTTGCGGTGCCAGGCGATACCGCCGCCGTACTCGTAGTCGGTCACCGTGGTGACCTGGCCCGCGACCATGTCCTGCTGGGTGACGGACTGGACGACGACCTTGTGGAACCAGTCGTTGACCGGGTCCGGGTAGGACTGGCCGGGCAGGTACCACTTGACCGGCATGCAGGCCATGGTGTTGGTGTCGTCGGCCGCGGGCATGGTGCCCTTGACGCGCGAGCACTCCGGAGCCTTGTAGACCACGTTGATGCGGCCACCGGTCTCGGTGGTGATCGTCTGGATGCGCGGCCGGTTGTAGCGGGAGGTGCTGGCCTCGGTGCCGTCGGGGCGCTTGACCACGCCGTCGACGCGGTTGGGTATCTGCAGCGGCTCGAAGAGCACCGGCGGCACGGTCAGCGGGGTGCGCGAGTTGGTCGCGGTCCGCTGGATGGACTCGAGCCACAGGGTCGGGGAGGTTCCGTCGCCCGGGGCCTCGAAGCGCTGCTTCAGCGCGTAGGAGTCGACGTTGCGGTAGCCACCGGTGCCCAGGACCTCGGTGTCGATCTTCGTCAGCCGCTTGGTGGTGAAGTACGTCGGCGACAGGTTCAGACACTGACCCGAGGACGCACACTCCTGGTCGACCGGGGTGTCGCCCCAGGCCGTGGCATTGGTCTTGCGCTTCGTGGGGTCACAGGCGTCGCCCGCTTCGAAACAGCGGTCCGCGGAGCGGAGCCAGACCTGGGCGGCGGTGTTCGCCTTGCCCTTGGCCGTGATCTGGTCGGGCAGGCGCTGGCCGTAGCCGATCCAGGTCGGGTACGAGGCGCGCTGGTAGAGGGTCGGGGTGCCGTTGCCGTTGTTCTGGCCGCCGCCACGCCCGTAGTAGTTGTCCTCCTGCTCGTAGCGGTAGGAGGTCAGGTTCTGGTGCGGGTCCACGACGTAGTCGAGGTTCCACTGCCAGCCCAGCTGCTGGTGGGTGCCGTTGGCCGGAGTGTCCGCGCCGAGGCACTTGTCCTGGCCGCTGTTGAAGTACACCGGCACCGTGGAGACCGACTTGGCCTCCGGGTCGGTGCCGTCACCGCCCGGGAGGCGGTTGGCGCCGAAGTAGTACTGCGTGCCGTCGGTCGTGGTGACGCGGAAGCCCTCGCCCTTCCAGGCGGAGTTGCGCTGACCGGTCAGACGCTCGATCTTCGTGCCGTCTTCACCCTGCAGGCGGTAGACGCAGGTGTTGTCGTCGCGGACGATCTGCCCGGCGTGGCCGGCCATCGACAGCGAGAGGATGTCGCCGGCCCAGCACTCGTCACCCGACTCCGCGATGCCCGCGTCCTTGCAGCCCTTGTACGAGCGGGAGATCGAGCCGGGGTGCCAGTCCCAGCCCTCACCGATCAGGCCGGACTGGGCGTTGGTCGACGCGGTACGGCCGTCGATCGAGGAGGAGTCGTAGCCGAGCACGACGCTCGGCGCCGCACCCGCGATCGTCGACGGGATCTCGGCCGTGTAGCCGTAGGTGAAGTTCGCCGCGTTCGCGCCGGCCTGCCAGGAGGCGGAAGGCAGCAGCGGCGTCGCGGAGAAGTCACCGAGGTTGCTGGACGGGCCCGGCTCCACGCCGAGGGCCACGCCCTGGGCGGCCATGACCTGCGGGGCCGCTGCGGCCCCGGCCTGCGCGCCCTGCTGCGACTTCAGCAGGACGGAGGGAGCCGCGGTGCTCTTCGCGACCTGGACCTCCGCGACCAGGCGCCCGGAGGCGTCCCGGTGCGAGGCGACCGGGGTGCGCGTCGTACAGCCCGTGGCGCCCGGGGTCGTCAGGGCACACGTGGGCAGCTGCACCAGCCGGGCGCGGTCGCCCCAGTTGGCGCCGGCGTTGTTGGCCCAGGCGGACACGTCCAGGCCGACCTCGACCTTGCCGGTCGCGGCAACGCCCTCGGGGGCGGTGAGGGTGATCAGCGCACCGTTCACACCGGCCGCGCGCGACTTGGCGCCGTCCTTCACCTCGACGCTGAGGCTGCCCGCGCCGACGGTGGAGGCAGCCGCCGCCCCGGAGGGCGAGGCCTTCGCCTTTGCGTCCTTCCCGGGTGCGACCCAGACGGGCAGCTCGCCCGCCTTGACCGCTCCGGCCCCGGCGGCGGGCTTCGACGCGGGGTTCGAGCCGACCTCGATCCGGCTGGTGCCGGCCGGGGTCTTCGCCTTCGGGGCGGGCTTCCATGCCTTGCCGGCCGGCGCCTTGGGCTTGGCCGACTTGGCGTCAGCTCCCTTGACCGGCTTCGCGCCGGGTAGTGCCGTCTTCGGTGGCACCCACACCTTTGGCGGCTTGTCAGCCGCCTGGACGACGGGAAGTCCCGCGCCCGAGAAGAGAATTGCGAGTGCGGAAACCACCGCGACCCGCGCTCTGCCACGCGTTCCGCGCATGGCAAAGCGACTCCGATGAGACAACAGGATCCCCCAGGAAACCAGTACAGGAGAGAGCCGGCCCGACAGGGTCCGGATCAAACCCGCGACATGACGCGGGCGTTGGGAGTCTAAGGAGATTTTAAGAAACTCTCCCCATGGCCAATGTCACGGATGGACAAGATGGCATTTCATGCCGCCAATCGGGCATTTGACCTTCATGAATTTCTCACAAACCGTTGACAAGTTTGCAGACCAGAAGGAACTGTGCCCCCTGACTTCTGTTCATCAACGCTCACAGCGAGGACCTCCGCCTTGAGGCCTGCATTCCATTCACGTCACTTCGGACCGGGGGGGTCCGGCAGACGCCGGTCCCTGGGCGCGCTCACCCTCCCGCTGGCCGGCGCCGCCGTATTCGCTCTCGGGGCCGGTCTGCTGACCGGTCCTCCTGCGTACGCCGACGAAGCACGTGGCCACGGCCCTGCCGATACGGCATGGCCCGCCCCGCCGACCCGTCCCTCCTCCGCGCAGAACACGGCGATCGACACCGCCAAGGCCAAGGCCAGGAGCAGCGGCAAGCGGGTCGTCATCGACTCCCTGACGACCGCCAGTTCTCAGACCTTCGCCACCCCCCACGGGACGCTGACCACGGAGACCGCGCTCGAACCGGAGCGGGTGAAGAACTCCTCCGGCGCCTGGCAGAAGGTCGACGCGACCCTGCGGGCCAACGCCGACGGCACCGTTGCTCCGGCGGCCGTCCCCTCCGGGCTCAGCTTCTCCGGTGGCGGAACCGGTCCGATGGCGACCATGACGGCCGCCGACGGTGCGAAGCTCGCTCTCAAGGCACCCTTCCCGCTGCCCAAGCCCGCCCTCAACGGTGACAGCGCCCTCTACCCGTCCGTCCTGCCGGACGTGGACCTCGAACTCACCGCGACCCCCGCCGGTGGCTGGCGCCAGGTGCTGATCGTCCGCACCCCCGAGGCCGCCGCCAGTCCCGCCCTCAAGAAGCTCCAGTTCCCCGTCGAGGCCGACGGTCTGACGGTCAGCGCCGACGGGGCCGGCAACCTCAAGGCGGTCGACGCCCGGGGCAACGCCCGCTTCACCGCCCCGACCCCGGTCATGTGGGACTCGACCCACTCCGGCACCGGCCGCTCGAAGCCGGTGGGCTCCTTCGCCAAGCAGTCCGCGCCGGCCGCGGAAACCCCCCTGGCGCCCCCGATCGTGTCGACGTCCGACGGCCCCGGCGAAGGTGCCGCGGTGAAGCCGATCGCCGCGACGGCCGACGGCCGCGGCATCCAGCTCGTTCCCGACACCACCCTGCTCGGTCAGGGCACCGGCCCCTGGTACATCGATCCGGGCTGGAACCCGACCCTCAACAACGCCAACCAGGCCTGGTCCCAGGTCCAGGAGGCGTACCCGGACACCAACGAGTTCAACGGGACGCAGTACGGGCAGGACCGGCCGGCCGCCGGCTACTGCGGCTACTTCGTGGGCAACCCGCCGTGCGAAGGCATCGGCCGGACCCGTGCCTACTTCCAGATCGGTGTCGACACGCGGCTCCACGGCGCCGAGATCCTCAGCGCCCGCTTCGAGGCGAACGTCGTCTCCTCGTCGAGCCCGAGCACGCCGACCCCGATGGGTCTGTACTCCACGAACGCCATCGGCAACCCGACGAGCTGGAACAGGCAGCCCTGCGACAAGAACTCGCACATGGGCGGCTGCGAGAAGGTCGCCGGCATCACCATGTCCGGGTCGGGTGGCATCGCCTTCGACGTCAAGAACCTCGTGAAGAAGGCCGCCCAGTACAAGTGGCCCACGATCACGGTGGGTCTCGCTCCTGACAACGAGTCCGAGAAGCTGTACCGCCAGCGGTTCGACAACAGCCCGCGCATCGTCGTCGAGTACGACATCCAGCCCACCGTCTGGTGGCCCCGCGCCCGGCCCACCCCCGGCTTCGCCGACACCGCTTCCTACTCCGACTGCAGCACCCCTGGCACCACGCACCCCTGGGACAACCCGGGCTGGGTCGGCGCCAACAACAACGTCACCCTGACCACCGCCACCTACTCGGCCACCGGGCAGCAGCTCTGGGCGGGCTTCCAGTACTGGGACGACGACGACTCGGGCAAGACCTACAACGCCGACACCGGCTGGAACAGCAGCTACGGTGACGCCACCGTCGACATCGGCGCCCTGACCGACGGCCACCAGTACGGCTGGGTGGCCCGCGTCACGGACGGCACGCTCACCAGCAACCCCACCGAGATGTGCTTCTTCCGCGTCGACCGCACCCCGCCGACCGCCGCCATCGCCTCCACGGACTTCCCCGCCTCCGGCACCATCGGGGCACACCCCAAGCGCGCCGGCGAGGAGGGCACCTTCACCCTCACCGGAACCGACCCGGCCCCCGCGACGGGCAACCGCACCTCCGGCCTGGCCTGTGCCCGCTGGACCACCGACCCGGTCAAGGCGGCCGCCACCGGCTGGAAGTGCACCGACCCCGGCGTGATCAAGATGACCGGTGGCAAGGCCACCGTGAAGATCACGCCCCCGCAGTGGGGCACCAACTACGTCTACCTCCAGACGCAGGACAACGCGGGCAACATGTCCCAGCCGTTCGTCTACAGCTTCTACGCGCCGTCCAACCCCGACGGGGGCAAGCCCGCGTTCGGTGACATCAACAACGACCGCAAGCCCGACGTCCTGCTCCCCGACACCGCCGGGAACCTCCGCACGATCGCGGGCGGCCAGGACCCGTACGCCGCACCCAACGCGGTCATCGACGCGGCCCCCGGCAACTCCAGCAACTGGAACAACATCCAGATCAGCCACCGGGGCAGCCTGGGACGCAAGGTCGTCGACGACCTCTTCGCCCATGAGCCCGGCAAGGCCAATCTCTACCTCTACACCAACGACAACAGCGGCCGGTTCGACGGACAGGCCCCCAACCCGGTCACGAAGCCGTCCACCTGTGGCACCCCCGCCGGCGCCACGATCGACTGCGCGGCCCACGGCTACGGGACCACCAACTGGGCCCAGGTGACCCAGATCGCGGCCTTCGGCTCGACCACCGGTGATTCGGGTGCCACCCCGGAGAGCCTGCCCCGTACGTCCCTGCTGTTCGTCGAGAACGGACGGCTGTGGCTGAGCACCGCGGGTACGACCAACGCGCTCTCCCCGCAGGCGATCCTCCTCTCCGCCAATGACACCAAGTGGGCCGGCTACGAGCTGATCGCGCCCGGCCGCGCACAGGGAACCGACTTCCCGACCCTGTGGGCCCGTTCCAAGACCGACGGCACTCTCCACGCCTTCTCGGTCAAGGGCACCGCTCAGGCCCCCGACCTCACCGGCTTCACCAACCCGGCCGCGGGCCTGATCTCCGGCAAGATCGACCCGAAGGTCTACCCCCGGGTCGGCTCCGAGGGCGACCTCACCGGTGACGGCATCCCCGACCTGTGGGCCGTCGACACCAACCAGCAGCTGGTCGGCTTCAACGGCGCCGGCACCGCCACGCCGTACCCGTCCGTGACCGGAGTCAGCACGACGCCGATCACCCTGGGCAACCTCAACATGCCCAAGGCCCAGTGGAAGCTGACCGGGCAGACCGGCACCACCACCCCCAGCGCCGTCGGCAACTTCCCCGCCACGACGACCAACGTGACCTTCCCCGCCGCGGAGACCATCGGCGGCCGCAGCTCGACCTACGCCGCCTTCCGCGACGCGGGCGACGCCTACGCCAGCACCACCGGTCCCGTGATCGACACCCGCAAGAGCTTCACGATCAGCACGTGGGCGAAGGCCAACGAGCTCGGCAGGGTCGTCCTCAGCCAGGACCTCAATCGCAGCAGCTCGCTGCTCCTGTTCGCCAACCACCAGAAGAAGGTCTGGAAGTTCGCGCTCTCCAACGCCGACGCGGACGCCTGGCCGTACGACGAGACCAACGACGAAGGCAGCCTCGGCGCCGTCTCCCTGAACACCTGGACCCAGCTCACCGCCGTCTACGACCACACGACGGGCCTGATGCGGCTGTACGTCAACGGCACCCTGGCGTCCACCGGTCACCACAAGGCGTCCACCAGCCCGGCGCCGATCGGCGCCTTCCAGCTGGGCCGCTACAAGTACGAAGGGGCCTACTCCGCCCACTTCAAGGGCGGCATCAGCAACCTCGCCGTCTACCCGTACGCCGCTCCCGTCACCGCCCCGCAGGCGGCCGGGCCGATCCAGCTGACCCAGTCCGCCGGCAACTGCGTGGACAACGACTTCAACCGCCTCGAGGACGGCAACAAGATCCAGATCACCACCTGCAACGGCACCGCCGCCCAGCAGTTCCAGATCCACAACGACGGCACCATCCGCAACCAGGGCATGTGCCTCAACGCGGCGGGCGGCGGCGTCGCCGACCGTACCCTCATCGAGCTCCGTACCTGTGACGGCAGCGCGCCCAGCCAGCAGTTCCTGCCGCGGGGTGACGGAGGCATCTACAACCCCGTCTCCGGCCGGTGCCTGGACCTCGGTGGCTTCAACACCACCCCCGGCACCCAGCTCTGGCTGTTCGAATGCAACCCCAGCGCCGCCCAGCGCTGGACCGTCCCGGTCCTCGGCACGGCGCCCCTGCCCGTCCCGACGCCCTAGCGGGCACCCGCACCACACCACACGGAGGCCGTCTCCCCGTCCCGGGGAGGCGGCCTCCGCCGTGCGCGCCCGGCCTCAGTCGTAGCAGCCGGTGGGGGTGTCGTCCGTCGGGGAGCCGGCCTCCAGGCGGTAGACCGTCTCGGGCGCACCGCCCGCTGGTGGGGTGTAGCCGAAGTCCTCCGCCAGGTGGTTCAGGGGCGGGAAGTACAGGTCGAGCGTACGGGAGCGGTTCTGCGTCCCCTTGTTGAAGCACAGGTCGGCCGCCCACGGCGGGATTTCGTGGGGATTGTGTTCCAGGGTCCAGCCGTCGTTCGCCGCGGCGCTGCGGTAGAAGTCGGCGATCTCCGCCGGGGTGCCGGGCGCCGTGTAGTAGCGGCCCGCCACCATCCAGGCGTCCCCGCTGTCGTCCGCGCACTCGGAGTAGACCTCCTCGGCGCCCTTGAGCGGTGCGGCGCCCGTCGGGCGGGCCTCCAGCACGGCGAGCTCGCTCAGCGCCTTCAGGTCCTGCTCCGCCCCGTCGCAGGACGTGAACGGCGAGAGCAGGGCGCACCCGCCGAGGCACACCCCCGCCAGTGCCATGGCCGACAGCACGGAGGCAACACGGGCCACAGCAGAAACAGGCATGTTCATGGCGGGATTATGGGGCACCGGCCGCGGCGCCGCGCAATCCCTCGAACGGAGGCATCGCCACCTCCGGGTGATTCGAACGCCGCGTCACCGTGCCACCGCCGCGCCGCCCATGGGATCCGGCGCGTGGTCGCAACTGCGTGCGGGCATTCGTTCCCCGGGCCCCGTGACGCCGCTCTGAACAGCCACGTTCTTGCGGCGTCAGTTCGCAGCCGCAGCGCCTCGGGAGGAATCTTGCGATCCGTGCACGTTCATGTGGTGTTCGACCCGGCACCGGGCGGAGGTGGCCGCGCATGAGGCTCCTCAAGCGACCCGAAGCCGCCGAGCCCGCCGTCTCCGAGAGCGAGCGGCGCCTCTTCGGCGGGCCCCTGCGCTACGACGCCGGCTGGTCGAACCACGAGTACGCCCAGCTGGAGAGCCGGCTCCTGACCACCCTGCGCTCCATGCCCCGCATGGTCGGCGGGACCCTGCGCCTCGCCTGGGACACCGACCGGCCGGCCCTGCTCACCGTCGCCGCCGCCGAGGCCGGGCAGGGGGTCACCTCCGCCGTCGGGCTGCTCGTCATCAGCGACGTGCTCCGTACGCTGCTGAGTTCGGGCAGCGCCGCCGACCGGCTGTACGCCGCCCTGCCCGCCCTCGCCACCGGCGCGCTGGTCGCCGTACTGGGGGCCGTACTCGCCTCCCGGTCCACGGCGGCCGCCGGGCGGCTGGAGCCCAAGGTCGAACGGGCCGCGTACGAGCAGTACCTGAGCGCCGCCGTCGCGGTGGAGCTGGAGGCCATCGAGGACGGGGAGTTCCGGCGGCTGCTGGACAGTGCCCAGTGGGGGCCGCCCTCGGCCCGCCGGACGGTCGGCGCCTGCGTGGCCACCCTCGGCGGGGTCATCTCCCTGATCGCCACCGCCGGGGTGCTGACCGTACTGCACCCGCTCCTGCTGCCCATGCTGCTGCTGATCGCGGCCCCGCGCGGCTGGGGCGCGATGCGCGTGGCGCAGCGCCGCTACCTGTCGATGATCACCTGGGTGGAACACGTGCGGGCGGCCCGGCTCATCGGCCAGCTGCTGATCTCCCGCACCTCCGCCCCCGAGGTGCGGGTGCACGGCGTCGGCCGCTATCTGCTGGGCCACTACCGCAACATGGCCGAGGTCGCCGAGGGCGAGGCCACCCGCCTCGCCAAGGACAAGGCCGGCACCGAGCTGCTGGCCGCGGCGCTCTCCGGCGTCGCGGCCCTGGTCACCTACGGGGCGATGGGCGCGCTCATCGTCTCCGGCCGGATGGACCTCGCCGTCGCCGGCACGGCCGTGATCGCGGTGCGCACCGGTTCGGCGAGTCTCGGCGCTCTGGTGGCCACCACCAACACGCTGCACGAGGAGTCCCTGTACGTCCGGGACCTGGAGCGGTTCGTCGCCGAGGCGGCGCGCCGTGCCATCCCGTCCGGCGGGGCCGAACTGCCCGAGCAACTCGCCGCGGTACGGCTGCACGACGTGGACTTCAGCTACCCGGACCGGGACGAGCCCGCCCTCACCGGGGTCTCCCTCACCATCGAGGCGGGCCAGGTCGTCGCCCTGGTCGGGGAGAACGGCTCGGGCAAGAGCACCCTCGTCAAGCTGCTGGCCGGCCTGCACCTGCCCGACTCGGGTTCGGTCACCTGGGACGGGGTGGACGTGCGCGACGCCGACCGGGAGCAGGTCTTCGACCGGGTCGCGCTCCTCACCCAGGACTTCGAGCGCTGGCCGGTGACCGCCCGTACCAACATCGCCATCGGCCGGCCCGCCACCGGGGAGAACGACCGTACCGGGCGGAGCGGCCGCGCCGGGGAGAGCGAGCGCACCGCCGCGGTGGTCGCCGCCGCCCGGTACGCGGGGGCCGACCGGATCGTCGAGAAGCTGCCGCACGGCTACGAGACCCTGCTGGCCCGGGTGTTCAGGGGTGCCTCGGAGCTCTCCGGCGGGCAGTGGCAGAAGTTCGGCCTTGCCCGCACCCGCTTCCGCGACGCCCGCGTCCTGGTGGTGGACGAGCCCACCTCGGCGCTGGACCCGGAGGCGGAGATCGCCGCCTTCGACAGCATCCGGGGTCTCGCCGGTCCGCAGCGCGCGGTCGTCCTCGTCACGCACCGCATGTCCGGGGTGCGGTTCGCCGACGTCATCCACGTCCTGCACGAGGGGCGGCTCGTCGAACAGGGCGGGCACGAGGAGCTGCTGGCGCTGGGCGGCCGCTACGCCTCGATGTTCCGGATGCAGGCCGAGCAGTTCGACCGGCACGACGGCGGCGACCGGCACGACCGCAAGCCCCCGTCCTCCCCTCCTATCCCCCGGCAGGCCGCGGCGCCGCAGAACGACGGGTCCGTCACCTGAAGCGGTGAACTCACCCTTGTCCCACGGGCACCAGGGGTAGGGCACTGCTGATCTCGTGCGGGGGACCGGGCCGCCCGGCCCCCGCACCCATGGACGAAAGGCCGACCCCGCCGTGACGCAGCCGTTTCAACTGCCGGATTTCTATGTGCCCTGTCCGGCACGACTGAACCCCCACCTGGAGGACGCGCGGACCCACACCAAGCAGTGGGCGCGCGCCTTCGGGATGCTGGAGGGTTCCGGCGTCTGGGAGGAGAGCGACCTCGACTCGCACGACTACGCGCTGCTCTGCTCGTACACCCACCCCGACTGCGACCGCGACGCGCTGGCGCTGGTCACCGACTGGTACGTGTGGGTGTTCTTCTTCGACGACCACTTCCTGGAGATGTACAAGCGCTCGCAGGACCGCGACGGTGCCAAGGCATACCTCGACCGGCTCGCCGCCTTCATGCCGATGGATCTCGCCGGCGGCTTCCCCGAGCCCACCAACCCGGTGGAGGCGGGCCTCGCGGACCTGTGGGCGCGGACCGTCCCGGTGATGTCCGCGGACTGGCGGGAACGGTTCTCCTTGTCCACGAAGAACCTCCTCGACGAGTCCATGTGGGAGCTCGCCAACATCAACATCGGGCGCGTGGCGAACCCGCTCGAATACATCGAGATGCGCCGCAAGGTGGGTGGCGCGCCCTGGTCGGCCGGTCTGATCGAGTACGTCTGCGCCGAGGTCCCCGCACGCGTCGCGCACTCACGCGCACTCGGCGTGCTGCGCGACGCCTTCTCCGACGCCGTGCACATCAGGAACGACATCTTCTCCTACGAACGCGAGGTCACCGACGAGGGCGAACTCTCCAACGCCGTCCTCGTGCTGGAGACGTTCCTCGGCTGCACCACCCAGGAGGCCGCCGAGGCCTCCAACGACCTGCTCACCTCCCGCCTCCAGCAGTTCGAGCAGACCGCGCTCGTCGAGCTCCCCCAGCTCTTCGCCGACCACGCGCTGGACCCGGCGGAGATCGCGGCCGTCCTCGCCTACGCCAAGGGCCTGCAGGACTGGCAGTCCGGGGGCCACGAGTGGCACATGGTCTCCAGCCGCTACATGAACAAGGGGGCCCGGCCCACCGCCCCGGCGGCCCTCCCCCTCCTGCCGTCCGGGCTCGGCACCACCGCGCTCGACCTGCGGTCCGTGTTCACGAAGCGCTCGATGGAGCTGCGCCGCCGCTCCTTCAC
Organism: Streptomyces sp. NPDC054932; assembly: GCF_053610205.1. Lineage (NCBI taxonomy): Bacteria > Bacillati > Actinomycetota > Actinomycetes > Kitasatosporales > Streptomycetaceae > Streptomyces > Streptomyces sp. NPDC054932. Next base: position 17,173 of record NZ_JBSGXU010000032.1, read on the forward strand.
CCACGTCCCCTTCGCACGCACCGGTCCCTCCGTCATCCCCGAGATCTACATGCCGCACCGGCTCGGCCTCAGCCCGCACCTGGCGCACGCGCGCGAGGAGTCCGTGGCCTGGTCCCGGCGGATGGGTCTGCTGGACCCGCAGCCCGGCGACCCCGGCTCGGCGATCTGGACCGAGGACGGCCTGCGGGGCTTCGACTTCGCGCTCTGCTCGGCCGGGATCGACCCGGACGCGACGCCGGAGCAGCTGGCCCTCAACGCCTGCTGGCTGACCTGGGGCACGTACGGGGACGACTACTACCCGGCGGTGTTCGTCCGGAGCAGGAACCTTCCGGCGGCCAAGGCGACCACCGCCCGCCTGATCTCCATGATCCCGGTCGACAGGGCCGACCGGCCGGAGCCGGTGACCGCGATGGAGCGCGCCCTCGCCGACCTGTGGGTGCGCACCACCGCCACCATGTCCGTGAGGCAGCGCACCGAGTTCCGGGCCACCCTGGTCAGCATGCTGGAGAGCTGGCTGTGGGAGGTGGACAACCAGATCCGGAACCGCGTCCCGGACCCGGTGGACTACGCGGAGATGCGCCGCCGCACCTTCGGCAGTCACCTCACGATGTACCTGTGCCGTCTCGGGCACACCGGCCGGGGCATCCCGGAGGAGATCTACGCCTGCGGGACCATCCGTTCGCTGGAGAACGCGGTCGCGGACGCCGCCTGCCTGATCAACGACATCTACTCCTACCAGAAGGAGGTGGAGGTCGAGGGCGAGGTCCACAACCACATCCTGGTCACACAGAAGTTCTTCGACATCGACTACCCGCAGGCCCTGCACATCTGCCATGCGCTGATGACGCAGCGGACCGAGGAGTTCGAGCACATCGTGGCGAACCAGCTGCCGCTGCTCTACGACGACTGGAAGCTCGGCGCGCAGGCCCGGGAAGCCCTGGACGCCTACGTGGGCGAGCTGAAGGACTGGCACGCCGGCATCCTCAACTGGCACCGGAAGATCCGCCGTTACCGCCCGGAGGACCTGCACGCGCAGCCCGACCTGCTGTCCACGGCGGTGCGGAGCCCCGGCTTCGGCATGGCGGCCGCCCGGATCTCCCTGCCCGCCTGATCCCGGCGGCGGGGGGCGGTCCGCCGCTCCCCGGCCCCGCCGCCCCGCCGCCACGGCTCCGCCGCCGGTCAGAACTCGTCGCTCGTGTGCGGCAGTACGGGCGTGCGCAGGGCCGCGTCCAGCGCCGCGGCAGCGCCGGGCGTGTGCTCCCGTACCAGTCCGGCCGCGACGAGCTCCTCGATCCGGGTCCCGCCGAGGTAGCAGGCGGCCAGCTCGCGTACGTCCAGGGCCAGGTCGGCGGCGGAGTCCGCGTGCTCGTACGTGGCCCCGCCCGGCCCCGCCTTGAGCCGGAACCGCCCGGCGTTGGCGGGCAGCCGTACGTCGTGCACCTCCAGCACCACCTCCACCGGCGCGGCCCAGGACCGCCCGGTCAGCGCAGCGCGTACGTCGACCAGCCGCAGCCAGAGCGCCGGGAACTGGGCGGTGACCCGCACCTGGTCCCGGTCCGCGGCGAAGTGCAGCAGCGGGTCGTCGGCCGGGCGGCCCCACGCGGTGACCTTGCCGGTGAGGTCGAGGGAGGCCACGCACTCCCACAGCGCGGCGGCGACCGCCGGGGTCTCGGCCTCCAGTTCGTCGACCCGGACCAGGCCCGGGACGCGGGATCGTCCGGCTCCGCCCCCGTCGTCCTCCGGCTTCGTGCGGTAGAGCACGTATCCGGCGACGGGCTCGCCCGCGTCCCCGAGGACGATGATCCGCGGCGGGCTCAGCTCCTCGTCCTCCTCGTCCTGTTCGGCCAGCCACTCCTCGCGCCACCGCTCCGCGCTGCGGGTGGGGCGGCCGGCCCGCCCGGCGCGGGCGGCCTCGTGGAAGGGCCCGATCACGGCGAGGGCCTCCTCCGGGTCGACGAGCCGCAGCGGGCGCCGGTCCGGGTCGATGCGCAGGGCCAGGGGGCGGGTGGAGTCGATCTCGATGGTGGCGCCGGTGGTGGCACTGCCGTAGCCGAAGCGGCCGTAGATGGCGGCCTCGGAGGCCCACAGGACGGCGAGCGGGCCGCCCGCGTCGGCGGTCCGCCGCAGCTGCTCGGTCATCAGTCCGGTGAGCACGCCGCGCCGGCGGTGGGTGGGGGCGACGCAGACGAAGGTGAGCCCGGGGCAGGGCAGGTCCGCCCCGGGCACCGAGAGCCGGAAGTCGTACGCGGCCATGAAGCCGACTAGGGTGGTGCCGTCGTAGGCGCCGATCCGGTCGCAACTCACGAGCAGCGCGTGGTGTTTCTCCCGGAGCTCCTTCTCGGGCCGGTCGTGGAAGACCAGGTACGCGAGCTCCAGAGCGCGGTCGATGTCGGACTCGGGTACGTCACGGATGTCCACCATGATCGCGAGGCTAATCGGTCATCGCGGACCGGTCACCTCATAATGGCCTGCTTTTCACATGTGGCCGGATTGCATGCCCGGCGCGGCCTGCGGGACGGGTTCAGGAGCCGGTGGCGCGGACCGAGCCGGTGCTGGGGCCGCTGGTGTCACCGAGGAAGCAGGTCACCTCGCGGTCGTCCGAGGACCAACCCTCGGAGGTCGGATAGTAGTAGTAGATCTGCATGGTCTCCGGGAGCTTCGCCTCGTCGCCCACGTAGTCGGTGAACTCCTTGCCGGCGCACCGCTTGTCGGCGATCACGGTGATCTTCTCCTTGCCCGGGTACGGCCCGTCCTGCAGGTCGAAGACGGCGTACGCCTCCGACTGGTGCGGCTCGGTGCAGGGCACGGTGTCCACCGAAGGAGGCGCCTCGCCTTCCACGTCCTCGGTCTTCAGTTCTTCCTCGGTGTCGAAGCAGTCGCCCACCTCGATGTCGGCCACGTCGCCGAAGACCGGGCCGGTGACCCGGCCACCGCTGTCGCGCTTCGACAGGGCGCCGGCGCCGTCCGCCGCTCCGAGGAGCCCGAGGGCCAGTACGACCACGAGCACCGCGCTGTGGACGGCGGCGGGCGCGAGCGCCGGGCCGCGGCCTCTGCGCCGCCGGTGACGGGCGGTGAGGGTGGCGCCGCCCAGGATCAGCGGGATCCTGCGGAGCGCCCGGCACATCGACAGGACGAGCGCCACGGCGGCGGACCGGCCCCGCCGGACGCCGTGCGACCGGTGGGGCCGCTCCGGCTGTCCGTACGGTCCCGGGCGCGGGTGCGGGTCCGGGTGCGGCCCGTGCCACGACGGTGGTTGCGGGGGTTGCGACAGTCTGGACATGCGCACAGCTCTCCTTGCACAGAGCGTGGGACGCGGCCGACCGGCCACTTCCCACGCTACCCCCCGGCGCGGGGCTCGTCCTGACGGGCGGCGGGACCGCTCCAGCCGGCCGGGACGTGGCCGATGCGGACGCGCTGCGGATGGTCCCCGACGGGGACGGAGACCCGCTTGGTGCCGGTGGCGAAGTCGATGGCCGTGACCCGGTCGGCGCCGCTCTCGGAGATCACGCAGGCGCTGCCGTCGCCGGAGACCGTGGCCCAGTACGGCTTGGCGGCCGGGACGAGCGGCCCCTCGGCCAGCGTGCTGCGGTCCACGACCGTCGCGTAGTCGTCCATGGTGCCCGCGATGCAGAGCTTGGCCCCGTCGGGGCTCATGGACATGCCGTGGTGGCGGGAGTCGTTGACCCAAGTGGTGCGGTCGGTGCTGGTGGCCGGGTTCATCGGGAGGGTCTTGAGGCGGGTGATCCGGTCGGAGGGCACGTCGTACTCGAGGAAGCCGTTGAAGAAGGACACCTGGAAGTAGAGCTTCGATTCGTCGGGGCTGAAGGACACGGGGCGGACGGCGTCGGACAGGTCCCGGCGGCCGAAGGCGTCCAGCCGCTCCCGCATGTCGATCACCCGGACCGTGCGGAAGGTCTGCGTGTCGACCACGGTGATCTTCCGGTCGCCCTTCGTCCAGTCCAGCCAGGGCGCGTCCAGCGCGGTGTTCACCTCGCCGATGGAGCTGTTCCACAGGAAGCGGCCGTCGCGGGTGAAGGTGTTCTCGTGCGGCTTGTCCCCGGTGCCGAAGGAGCCGACCTGCCGCCCGGTGGCGATGTCCAGGACGTGCACGGTGTTGGAGGTGGAGGCCGAGACGGCGACGCGGGTGCCGTCCGGGGAGACCGCCATGTGGTCGGACCGGTAACCGGACACCGGGAAGCGCCAGTTGATGCGTCCGGAGGCCACGTCGATGGAGACGACGTCGGCGAAGCTGGGGCGGGAGACGACGACCGCCGTGCCGTCCGGGGTGGTGAACATGTCGTCGACGAACTGGTCGTGCCCCTCACCGGCGCTCTCCCGGATGCCGAGGAAGAAGGCGAGCTTCACCGGGTTGAGGTGGATCTCGCGCAGCCGCTCCGCCTTGTCCGGGATCACGTTGATCCGGCCGACCCTGGCGAGATCGCCGGTGGAGGCGAGGACGTCGGCGGTCCCCTCCCAGTTGTTCCCGACGAAGAGCACCTCGCGCAGGCCGTCGCCCGGTCCGCCGCCGGTACCGCCACCCGGACCGGCCGGCGGGGCCGGCGCCATGGCGGTGAGCAGGGTGGCCGCGGCCAGCAGGCCCAGGGTTCTCAACGTTCGCAACATCCGCTCAACTCCGCTACGGGGAAGGGATGGAGAGAGTGCCTCCTATTACCGGCGGGTAAGATAGGGGGAACACCGAAAGGGCGCAACCCCCACGGGGTCGCGCCCTTTTCTCACGTTCGTCGGCGTGGGCCGTCACGCCTTCAAGCGACGGAACCGATCCTGTCGATCGTCGTGTTCGAGACGTCCGGGTGGATCGGGATGTGCGCGCCGGTCAGGGCCGCGCCGGTGCCGCCGCGGCGGTTCGCGACGATCTCGGCGGCGATGGACAGGGCGGTCTCCTCCGGCGAGCGGGCGCCGAGGTCCAGGCCGATCGGGGAGCGCAGCCGGGCCAGGTCGAGCTCGGTCACGCCGACCTCGCGCAGCCGCTTGTTGCGGTCCTCGTGGGTGCGGCGGGAGCCCATGGCACCGACATAGGCGACGGGAAGCCTGAGGGCCAGTTCGAGGAGCGGGACATCGAACTTGGCGTCGTGGGTGAGCACGCACAGGACGGTCCGGCCGTCCACATCGGTGTTCTCCAGGTAGCGGTGCGGCCAGTCGACGACGATCTCGTCCGCCTCGGGGAAGCGGTTCTTGGTCGCGAACACGGGCCGCGCGTCGCACACCGTCACCCGGTAGCCGAGGAACTTGCCGATCCGCACGAGGGCCGAGGCGAAGTCGATGGCGCCGAAGACGATCATCCGCGGGGGCGGGACGCTGGACTCGACCAGCACCTGCAGCGGCTCTCCGCAGAGCCTGCCGTCGGCGCCGATCTCCAGCACGCCGGTCCGGCCCGCGTCGAGCATGGCGCGGGCCTCCTCGGCGACGGTGCGGTCCAGCTCGGGGTGTCCGCCGAAGCCGCCCTGGTGGGCTCCTTCGGTACGGACGAACACGGCGCGGCCCATCAGCTCGGCCGGGCCCTGCGCGATCCGGGCCACCGCCGCGGCCTCGCCGCGGGCCGCGGCGGCCAGGCCGGCCGCGAACACCTCCCGTGCGGGAGAGCCCACGCGGACCGGGGTGACCAGGATGTCGATGATTCCGCCGCAGGTCAGACCCACGGCGAAGGCATCGTCGTCGCTGTACCCGAAGCGCTCCTGAACGGTCTCGCCGTCCTCCAGCGCCTGCAGGCACAGCTCGTACACCGCACCCTCCACGCATCCCCCGGAGACCGAGCCGATGGCCGTGCCCTCGCTGTCGACGGCGAGTGCGGCCCCGGGCTGCCGGGGCGCGCTCCCGCCGACCGCCACGACGGTGGCTACGGCGAAGTCACGTCCCTGCTCGACCCACCGGTTCAGCTCTTCGGCGATGTCCAGCATGGGGGGCCTCCTCGGAGAGGTTCGGTTCCAGTATCGGATACGTGAAGGGTGCGGTTCTTGACGATCAGGTCGATCAGGTCGACCAGGCCGGTCGGATCAGTCGGATCGGCCGGGCCGATCGGAGCGATCCGACCGGGCCGGATCAGCCGACCCCGAGCCAGCCCTCGATCGGGTGCAGGGCGAAGAACACCACGAAGATCGCGGTCAGCGCCCACATGAAGCCGCCGATCTCCCGGGCCTTGCCCTGAGCGATCTTGATGGCGACGTAGGAGATGACACCGGCGGCGACGCCGGCCGTGATCGAGTACGTGAACGGCATGATCACGACGGTCAGGAAGACCGGGATCGCGGTCGCGCTGTCGGACCAGTCCACGTGGCGGGCGTTCTGCATCATCATCGCGCCGATGACGACCAGGGCCGCGGAGGCGACCTCACCCGGGACGATCTGCGTGATCGGGGTGAAGAAGAGGCAGGCGGCGAAGAACAGGCCGGTGACGACGGAGGCGAGACCCGTACGGGCACCCTCGCCGACGCCGGTCGCGGACTCGACGAACACGGTCTGACCGGAACCACCCGAGATGCCGCCGATGGCGCCACCGGCACCGTCGATGAAGAGCGCCTTGGACAGGCCCGGCATGCGGCCCTTGTCGTCGGCGAGCTTGGCCTCGGTACCGACGCCGATGATGGTGGCCATCGCGTCGAAGAAGCCGGCCAGCACCAGGGTGAAGACGATCATGCCGACCGTCATGTAGCCGACGTCGCCCCAGCCGCCGAACGAGACGTCGCCGAAGAGCGAGAAGTCCGGAGTCGAGATCGCGGAGCCGCTGAGCTCCGGCGGGCCGCTCTTCCATGCCTTCGGGTCGATGTCGACCACGGCGTTGACGATGGCCGCCAGGACGGTACCGCCGACGATGCCGATCAGGATCGCGCCGGGAACCTTGCGGGCCTGCAGCATGAAGATGGTGAGCAGGGTGACGCAGAAGATCAGGACGGGCCAGCCGGCGAGTTCACCGACGGCGCCGAGCTGCACGGGCGGGCCGAATTCCGGACCCCGGCCGACGAAGCCGGCCTTCACCAGACCGATGAGGGCGACGAACATGCCGATGCCCATGGTGATCGCGTGCTTGAGCGCGAGGGGGATCGCGTTCATGATCATCTCTCGGAGGCCGGTGACGACCAGGAGACAGATCACGACACCGTAGACCACACACATGCCCATGGCCTGCGGCCAGGTCATCTGGGGGGCCACCTGCGAGGCCAGCACGCCGGACACGGAGAGACCGGCGGCGAGGGCGAGCGGCACCTTGCCGACGAAGCCCATGAGGAGCGTCGTGACGGCGGCGGCGAACGCGGTGGCGGTGATGATCGCCGAGGCTTCCATCGTGGTGCCGGCGACGTCCTTGCCCGAGAGGAGCAGGGGGTTGAGCAGGAGGATGTACGCCATCGCCATGAAGGTCGTGATACCGCCACGAACCTCATTGCCGACGTTGGAGCCTCTGTGCGTTATGTGAAAGTAGCGGTCGAGCCAGGACCTTCCCGCGGGGGGCTGGGAGCCGTCGCCGGCTTCCTCCGCGGTGGTCTTGGGCTCTACTGACGATTGGGTCATGGTGCCTAACTCCCAAGGTTCAAAGGGGCACCCGCTTGGAGATTGGAGATGCGGGATTTGGGATGCTGCGTTTGGCTGCACGACCCGGGGTGACGGCCCGAGGCGACGCGAATGTTCACTGCGTGTACTGCGGGTAGTGCGGGGGTGACCGCTGGTACTACGGGGGTTCTTGCAGGGGTACTGCCAGGTGAAGGGACCGCGAGCGGTGCGGTGCTTCGTATGTCCTCCGGGCGGTGCGCGGTGAAGTGTGACGTTCCCATGCACACCGCCCGGAGAGTCTGAGGGGGTCCGAGGGCCTCGCGGCCCCCGGACCACGCCGTCCTAGAGGGTCCCGGTGAGGGCTTCCGGACGGATCGGCGTCTTGTTGATCTCAAGACCCGTCGCCTGCCGGATCGCCGCGATGACGGCCGGGGTGGACGAGAGGGTCGGGGCCTCGCCCATACCGCGCAGGCCGTAGGGGGCCTTCGGGTCGGCGAGCTCCAGGACGTCGACCGGGATGGTCGGGGTGTCGAGGATGGTCGGGATCAGGTAGTCCGTGAAGGAGGGGTTGCGCACCTTCGCGGTCTTCGGGTCCACGATGATCTCTTCCATGATCGCGACGCCGAGACCCTGGGTGGTACCACCCTGGATCTGGCCGACCACGGAAAGCATGTTGAGGGCCTTGCCGACGTCCTGCGCGGTCGCCAGCTCGACGACCTTGACCAGGCCGAGCTCGGTGTCCACCTCGACGACCGCGCGGTGCGCGGCGAAGGTGTACTGGACGTGGCCGTTGCCCTGGCCGGTGACCAGGTCGAAGGGCTCGGTCGCCGCGTGACGGAACTCGAGCTCGAGGTCGATGGCCTCGTCCCCGAGGATGTCGGCGATGTCCGCGAGGACCTCGCCGCCGTCGGTGACGACCTTGCCGCCCTCGAGGAGCAGCTCGGCCGTGGCCCACGCCGGGTGGTACGAGCCGTTCTTGCGGCGGCCGATCTCCAGGAGGGCCTCGCGGACGGCCTCGCAGGTGTTCTTCACGGCGCCACCGGTCATGTACGTCTGCCGGGAGGCGGACGTGGAACCGGCGGAGCCGACCTGCGTGTCGGCCGGGTGGATGGTCACCTGCGTGACGCCCAGCTCGGTACGGGCGATCTGCGTGTGGACGGTGATGCCGCCCTGGCCGACCTCCGCCATGGCCGTGTGGACCATCGCGACGGGCTCGCCGTTGATGACCTCGAGCCGCACGCGGGCGGTCGAGTAGTCGTCGAAGCCCTCGGAGAAGCCGACGTTCTTGATGCCGACCGCGTAGCCGACGCCGCGGACGACGCCCTCACCGTGGGTGGTGTTCGACAGACCGCCGGGCAGCGCGCGGACGTCCGCGCTCTCACCGGCGCTCTCCCACTGGCGCTCCGGCGGCAGCGGGCGGGCCTTGACCCGGCGCAGCAGCTCGGCGACCGGCGCCGGGGCGTCCACGACCTGGCCGGTCGGCATGACCGTGCCCATCTCCATGGCGTTCAGCTGGCGGAACTCGACCGGGTCCATGCCCAGCTTCGCCGCGAGCTTGTCCATCTGGGCCTCGTAGGCGAAGCAGGCCTGGACGGCGCCGAATCCGCGCATCGCGCCGCACGGCGGGTTGTTCGTGTAGAGCGCGATCGCCTCGATGTCCACGTCCTCCAGGACGTAGGGACCCACCGAGAGGGAGGAGGCGTTGCCCACGACCGCCGGGGAGGCGGACGCGTACGCGCCGCCGTCCAGGACGATCTTGCACTTCATGTGCGTGAGCTTGCCGTCCTTGGTGGCGCCGTGCTCGTAGTACAGCTTCGCCGGGTGACGGTGCACGTGGCCGAAGAAGGACTCGAACCGGTTGTAGACGATCTTGACCGGCTTGTTCGTGGCGAGGGCCAGGAGGCAGGCGTGGATCTGCATGGAGATGTCCTCGCGGCCACCGAAGGCACCGCCGACGCCCGAGAGCGTCATGCGGACCTTCTCCGGCGGCAGGCCCAGGACCGGGGCGATCTGCTGGAGGTCCGAGTGCAGCCACTGGGTGGCGACGTACAGCTCGACACCGCCGTCCTCGGACGGCACGGCCAGGCCGGACTCCGGGCCGAGGAAGGCCTGGTCCTGCATGCCGAAGGTGTACTCGCCCTCGACGATGACGTCGGCGCGCTTGCGGGCCTCTTCCACGTTGCCGCGGATGATCGGCTGGCGGTGCACGATGTTCGGGTGCGGGACGTGACCGATGTGGTGGTCGTCGCGGCCCTCGTGGATCAGCGGCGCGTCGGGGGCGAGGGCGGAGGCCTCGTCGGTGACGAGCGGCAGCTCGCGGTAGTCGATCTTGATCTTGGCGGCCGCGCGGCGGGCGGTCTCCGGGTGGTCGGCGGCCACGAGGGCGACCGGCTCACCGTGGTGACGCACCCGGCCGTTGGCGAGAACCGGGGTGTCCTGGATCTCGAGGCCGTAGTTCTTCATCTCGGCCGGCAGGTCGTCGTACGTCAGCACCGAGTAGACGCCGGGCATGGCGAGCGCCTCGGAGATGTCGATGGAGACGATCTCGGCGTGGGCGACGGTGCTGCGCAGGGTCTGGCCCCAGAGCATGTCCTCGTGCCACATGTCCGAGGAGTACGCGAACTCGCCGGTGACCTTGAGGGTGCCGTCCGGGCGGAGAATCGATTCGCCGATGCCGCCCTTGTTGTGCTTCTGGGTGACGTTCGTCGGCGTACCGGCGGGCACGGTGCGGGTGTTCTGAGCCATGGTCAGACCGCCTCTCCCTGACGGGCGGCCGCGAGGCGGACCGCGTCGAGGATCTTCTCGTAGCCCGTGCAGCGGCAGAGGTTGCCGGACAGGGCCTCACGGATGTCCTGGTCGGACGGGGAGGAGTTCTCCTCCAGGAGCGCGTCCGCCTGGATGAGCAGACCCGGGGTGCAGAAACCGCACTGCACGGCGCCCGCGTCGATGAACGCCTGCTGAATGTTGGAGAGCGGGGTGCCCTCGCCGGTCTGCGAGTCGCCCGGCTTGGCCTGCCACTGCTTGGCCGCGTCCAGGGACACGCCCTTGCTGCCGCAGCCGCCGCCGGTGCCGCAGGCACCGCCGTGGCCGTGCTCGTCACGCTGCTTGGAGAAGTCCGCCAGACCCTCGACGGTCACGACGTCGCGACCCTCGACCTGGCCGGCCGCCACGAGACAGGAACAGACCGGTACGCCGTCGAGGCGGACGGTGCAGGAACCGCACTCGCCCTGCTCACAGGCGTTCTTCGAACCCGGCAGGCCCAGGCGCTCGCGCAGGACGTAGAGAAGGGACTCGCCCTCCCACACGTCGTCGGCTTCCTGCTGACGGCCGTTGACAGTGAAATTGACGCGCATGATTACGCAGCCCCTTCAAGCGAGCGGCCGTTGCCGGTACCGCGGTACTGCTCCCAGGTCCAGACGAGCTGGCGGCGAGCCATGATGCCGACCGCGTGACGGCGGTACTTCGCCGTGCCGCGGACGTCGTCGATCGGGTTGGCCGCGCCGGAGGCGAGGTCACCGAACTGCTTGGCGATCGACGGGGTGATGACCTTGCCCGACTCCCAGAAGCCGCCCTCTTCGAGCGCGGCGTTCAGGAACTCCTCGGCGGCCTTCGCCCGGATCGGGGTCGGCGCGGCCGAACCGATGCCGGTGCGGACCGTGCGGGTCTCGGGGTGCAGCGCCAGACCGAACGCGCAGACCGCGATGACCATCGCGTTGCGGGAGCCGACCTTGGAGTACTGCTGGGGGCCGTCCGCCTTCTTGACGTGGACGGTCTTGATGAGCTCGTCGGCGGCGAGCGCGTTGCGCTTGACGCCGGTGTAGAACTCGTCGATCGGGATCAGGCGGGAGCCGCGTACGGACTCCACCTCGACCTCGGCACCCGCCGCGAGCAGCGCGGGGTGGGAGTCACCGGCCGGCGAGGCGCAACCGAGGTTGCCGCCGACGCCACCGCGGTTACGGATCTGCGGGGACGCGACCGTGTGCGAGGCGAGCGCGAGTCCCGGAAGCTCCGTACGGAGGTTCTCCATGATCTGCGTGTACGGGACGGAGGCGCCCAGGCGAACCACATCCTCGCCGACCTCCCACTCCCGCAGGAGACCGATGCGGTTCAGGTCCAGGAGGTACTCCGGCCGACGGTGGTCGAAGTTGATCTCGACCATCACGTCGGTGCCACCCGCAATCGGCACAGCTGAGGGGAACTCGGCCTTAGCGGCGAGCGCCTCCTCCCAGCTGGCGGGGCGAAGGAAGTCCATGAGCGGCTCTCTTCTTCTTCATCGTGTCGTTTACTTCAAGCCAGGAGGCCCAAGAGCCCTCGACTGGTCGTTCACGTGCTGTTAACGCGGTGTGGACCCAGTACACAAGCCGCCCGTCCCTCGGGTGCAGTCACCGAAACCATGAAGGAGTTGGCTGACGGCCTCCCTCGTCTTGTAGATTCGTATGAAAGGCAGGATGCGACGACCTGCCCGATTTCCAACGGCAACATTCGAGACAGATCGGCGGCGACATCATGCGGCTGCGCGCACTGCTGGAAACCGAGGCGCTGGGGCTGCGGCTGCTCGGCGGCGAGGGTGAACTCGACCGGACGGTCCGCGGGGTCATGACGACCGATCTGCGGGATCCCAGCCGGTACCTGTCGGGGGGTGAACTGGTCCTCACCGGCCTGGCCTGGAGACGAAATTCAGCCGACTCCGAGCCATTCGTACGAATCCTGGCGAGCGCGGGCGTCGCCGGGCTCGCGGCGGGCGAGGCGGAGCTGGGAGCCATCCCGGACGATCTCGTTTCGGCCTGTGTGCGCAACCGGCTGCCGCTGTTCGCCGTGAACGAGGACGTTGCATTCGCCACCATCACGGAGTACGTCGTCCGGCAGGTCTCGGGGGAGCGCGCCGGGGACCTCGCGGCCGTCGTGGACCGCCACCGCCGTCTGATGACCTCGGGTCCGGCCGGCGGCGGCCCCGACGTGGTGCTCGATCTGCTCACCACCGACCTCGATCTCCGGGCCTGGGTGCTCTCCCCCACCGGCCGGCAGATCGCCGGGGCGGGCGAGCCGCTGGCGCCGGGCGTGTGCGCAGCACTGGCGAGCGAGCACCTCGCGGCGGTCCGGACGGGCCGCAGGGGGCCGCACCGGATCTCCATCCAGGGTATTACCTACTCCCTCTTCCCGATCAGGGGACACGGTCGCGGCGCCGCAGGTCCGGCCGCCCGCGACGTGCGCGAGACGGTGCTCTCCGACTGGCTGCTGGCCGTCGAGGCGGACGCCGGCGACTGGCCCGCCGAGCGCCTGGACCTGCTCCAGGGCGTCACCCAGCTGATCGCCGTGGAACGGGACCGGCGCGACGCGGCCCGCACGGTGCGCCGCCGCCTGGCGCAGGAGGTCCTGGAACTGGTCCAGACGGGTGCCCCGCCCGCCGAGATCGCCGCCCGCCTGCGGGTGGCGGCCCCGGTGCTGCTGCCCGGACTGGGCGCCGCCCCGCACTGGCAGGTCGTCGTGGCCCGGGTGGACTGGGAGGGCGGGGACATCCCCGGCGGCCCGGTGGCCCAGTCGCTGCTGGAGGAGATCCTCGTCGACCCGTCGATCTCGGGGCCCGAGCCCTCGGACCGGATCGCCGTGGCCCATGCGGGTGACGAGGCCATCGCCCTGGTCCCGCTGCCCTCGCTCGCCGGGGACGCCGGGGAGGACAAGGGCCCGGACTCCGCCCTGCACGCCGACGAGCTGCTCGCGGCCGTACGGGACCCCCTCGCCGCCGGCCTGGCCGACGACGGCCGGCTCACGCTGGGCGTCAGCGCGGCCGTGCACTCCGCCGAGGGGCTGCGCGGGGCACTGGAGGAGGCCCGGCACGCCCGCCGGGTGGCCGCGGCGCGCCCGGGCCGGGTCTGCGCGGCCGGCCACCACGAGCTGGCCTCGCACGTGCTGCTGCTGCCGTTCGTCCCGGACGACGTCCGCCGCGCCTTCACGGCCCGGCTGCTGGACCCGCTGCGGGACTACGACCGGCGCCACCGCGCGGAGCTCATCCCGACGCTGGAGGCCTTCCTGGACTGCGACGGTTCCTGGACCCGCTGTGCGACGCGCCTGCACCTGCACGTCAACACGCTGCGCTACCGCGTCGGGCGAATCGAGCAGTTGACGGGGCGGGACCTGTCCCGGCTGGAGGACAAGCTCGACTTCTTCCTGGCACTGCGGATGAGCTGAGCAGATCCGCCCCGCGGCCGCCCGGCCCCGGCCACGGGGCGCCTGATGATCCGTCCGGACTTTGTGAAAGAGTTCACCCAACCCCTTGGCCGATGCCTCCGATCCGTGCTCTCATTTCGCCCCAGGGCTCAACGATGTGCTGCTTGCTTGCTTTGGGGAGGGCAATGTGGCGGATACCGCCATGTCGGGTGCCGGAACAACCGGGGGAGACGACCCCCTCCAGCGGGCGATATGGCGGCTGCGCTCGCGCGGCTGTTGGACCGATGCGGCGGCGCTGCTGACGCCGCACGTCGGCAGGGCCGGCAGTGCCGGCGCGGCCGTGCAGCGGACCGCGCTGCTGGTGGAGCGGTGCCTGTTCACCGGCCAGGGCTGGGCCGAGGCCGAGGACGCGCTGCGGATCGCCGAGGCACTGGCCCAGGACGACGACGACCGGGGCGCGGCCGCGTGCGAACGGGGCCAGCTGGCGTACGCCGCCACCGTGCTCGGTGTGCGTGACCGGGCCGACGAGGCCCGCTCGGCGCTCGGCCGGGCCGCGGCCCTGCTGTCCCCGGGCTCCCGCACCCGCCCGCTGCTGGACTTCCGGCGCGGGCTCGTCGCCGAGCACCTGGCGGACGCCCCGCAGTCGGCCCGGCCGGCCTACCACCGGGCCCACGCGGGGGCCGAGGCGCACGGGGACACCCTGCTGCTGTCCTTCACCTGGCGGCACCTGGCCGCGCTGGCCCTGCGGGACGGGGAGGTGGCCGAGGCCCGCAAGGGCTTCGCGGAGTCCCTGCGCATCCGGGAGGACCTGGGCTTCCTGATCGGCACGGCGCCGGCGCTGGCGGCGCTGGCCGAGGCCGAACCGGAACCGGAGGCCACCCGGCTGCGCGCGGAGGCCCGCCGACTGTTCCACCTGCTGGGCGGCATCCCCACCTGGCTGGCGGACCAGCTCCACCCGACCGACTCCAGCCCCGCCGGCGTTTGAGGCGCGGGCCCGGGGCGGAGCCCCGATCCTGAGCCTCACCGGCGATTGAGGCGCGGGGCCCGGGGCAGCGCCCCGGTCAGGCGGTCGAGCCCGCGAAGTGTTCGCGGACCAGGGACTCCACCACCGGGAGGTCCCGGGCGATCAGCGCCTCCAGCAGTGCCGAGTGTTCCGCCGCGTCGGCGACGAGGTCGGCCCGGCGGACCCGCGCAGCGCCCGGCAGGGGCCACTGGGCGCGGCGGTGGAGCTCCTCCGCCACCTGCACCAGCTGGTCGTTGCCGGCCAGCCGCAGCACGGCCCGGTGGAAGTCCCGGTCCGCCTGCGCGTACCCCGGCAGGTCACCGGCGGCCGCCGCCTCGGCCGTGGCGGCCGCGGCCGGGCGCAGGGCCTCCCACGTCTCCGCGGGCACCGTGCGGGCCAGCCGGAGCATCACGGGGACCTCGAGCAGTGCCCGCACCTCGGCCAGCTCGGCGCGTTCCCGCGGGGTGCGGGACAGCACGCGGAACCCGCGGTTCGGGAGGCATTCCACCGCCCCCTCCACGGCCAGCTGCTGCATCGCCTCGCGCACGGGGGTGGCGGAGACCCCGAAGCGCTCCCCCAGGGCCGGGCCGGAGTAGATCTCGCCCGGCACCAGCTCTCCGTCGACCAGGGCCGCGCGCAGCGCGTCGAGCACCTGGCCGCGCACCGAATGGCGCAACACCTTCTGCCTTTGTGCCGGTACCCGGGCGTGGGCCGTTTCGTGCACTCGGTCCTCCTGCGGGTTCTCGACCTGTTCCGAGAATAGGCGACGGCTCGCGCCGGGAGGGGGTGCAGATCGATCCACATCAGGTAAGGTAAGGCTAACCTGTTAACGATCGTGTGATTCTGTGATTCGGTGGCCCGCCATGACCGTCACGACCCTCCCGGCCGTCACATCCGCCCCGCCCGGCTCTGCGGTGGCGGATGCGTTCGCCCGGCTGGCCGAGGCGTACGGCGGACTGCGGGTGATCGAGCGAACCGCGCACGAACCCGTCCCTCGCGGTGTGGGCTGGGTGGGCGCGGACGAGCTCGCGGCCGGCGGGCCGGCCCTGGACGCCTTCCTCGCCTGGGACAACGCCCAGGTCCTGAGGGACTACGGGACCCAGGCCCGCCCCGATGTGATCGCGGGCTTCGGGCTGCACCGGTACGCGTGGCCGGCCTGCCTGCTGATCACCCTGCCGTGGTTCCTGCACCGGCGGGTCCCCCGGCTCCCGGTCGACCGGGTCGCTTTCCACCGGACCCTCGGCCGGATGTCCGTGCACGTCGGGGAATTCGCCTGCCTGCCCGACGATCCGGCGGCCGCACTCCCGGGGGCCCGTGTCGTGCCCGACGAGGAGGCGCTGCGCGACGAGGTGCGGGCCGCGGTGGCCCAGCACCTCGGACCGCTGCTGGAAGGTTTCGGCCCGCGGATGCGGCGCGGCCGCCGCGCCCTGTGGGGGATGGTGACCGACGAGGTCGTGGAGAGCCTCTGGTACGTCGGCAACCTGCTCGGCGAGGAGCAGCGGGCCATGGCCGAGCTGGAGGCCCTGCTGCCCGGCTCGACCGCCCCGTACACCGGGGGCGCGGGCTTCCGTACGCTCACCGGGCCCGCCGGCGAGGAGCTGCCCACCCGGGACCGGGCCGGCTGCTGCTTCTTCTACACCATCCGCCCCGAGGACACCTGCGTCACCTGTCCCCGTACCTGTGACGCCGACCGGATCGCCCGCCTCGCGGCGACCGCCGCCTGAACCCACCCCGTACGACTGACTGTAATCGAACACAACTCTGGCCACACTGACGCCAGTTCGAGCCACAACACCCTATCCGGCGGGCCCCGCCCCCCGATGGCGTCCACTTGCCCCGAAACCCGCGTGAACGGCTGACCACCTGCGCCACTATGGCGCCCGGAAAGCCGCACGGCCGCATACGCGAGGCAAGGGACATCCGCATGAGACTGACCGACATATCGCTGGACTGGCTGCTGCCCGGCAGCCTGCTGATCCTGGGCGTACTTGCGGCAGTTGCGGTACTGGCCCGTGGCAAGCGCGAGAGCGAGAAGGCCGCGGCCGACGACAGCTGGGAGCGCAGCGAGGAACGACGGCGGCGCAAAGAGGCCGTCTACGGGACCGCTTCGTACGTCCTGCTCTTCTGCTGCGCGGCGGTCGCCGCCGCGCTCTCCTTCCACGGCCTGGTCGGCTTCGGCCGGCAGAACCTCAACCTCTCCGGGGGCTGGGAGTACCTGGTTCCCTTCGGCCTCGACGGCGCCGCCATGTTCTGCTCGGTGCTCGCCGTGCGCGAGGCCAGCCACGGCGACGCGGCCCTCGGCTCGCGCATGCTGGTCTGGCTGTTCGCGGGCGCGGCCGCCTGGTTCAACTGGGTGCACGCTCCGCGGGGCCTGGGCCACGACGGGGCCCCGCAGTTCTTCGCGGGGATGTCGCTCTCGGCGGCCGTGCTCTTCGACCGTGCCCTCAAGCAGACCCGCCGCGCGGCTCTGCGCGAACAGGGCCTGATCCCCCGGCCGTTGCCCCAGATCCGGATGGTCCGCTGGCTGCGGGCCCCCCGGGAGACCTTCGGCGCCTGGTCGCTCATGCTGCTGGAGGGGGTGCGCACCCTCGACGAGGCTGTGGACGAGGTGCGCGAGGACAAGAAGGAGAGGGAGCAGGACCGGCACCGCAGGCGCGACCAGAACCGGCTGGACCGGGCACGCATCAAGGCGCTGGGCCGGCAGAACCGGGCGTTCGGGCGGTCCCGCGGTCGCCAGGTCGAACTCCCGGAACTGACGCAGGGAGCGGGCTCCGCGCCGGTCGGCGCGGAGCCGGCCATACCGGAATCGGGACAGCTGCCCATGCGACTCCGGCCCTCCCTGCAGGCCGTGAACCGAACCGAATCCCTTGACGTGACCGGCACCCGGACGGTGGACCTCACCGCCGAGGACGACACCCAGACCATTCCCCGGCTGGACTCGCTGGAGCGGAAACTGAAGGACCTGGAGCAGCAGTTCGGCTGACCGAACCCATGCGTCCAGGCAGAACCCCGGAGGGCCCGACCGTCAGGCGGGCCCTCCGTCGTACGGCGCGTCGTGCCGTCCTTCGAGCTCGAACCACACCACCTTGCCGCTGCCCAGGGCCAGCGCGTCCACGCCCCAGTCGTCGGCGAGCGCCTGTACCAGCACGAGTCCCCGGCCGTGCGTACCGTCGTCGGCGGTCGGTACGTACGGCCGGGGCCGGCGTGCGGCGTAGTCCCGCACCTCCACCCGTAACCGTGTGGCGGCGAGACTCGCGTGCACCTCAGCGCCCCGGTCGGTGTGGACGAGGGCGTTGGTGACGAGCTCGGTGATCAGCAGTTCGGCCACCTCGGCGGCATCGCTCCGGCACCGGTGACGCATCAACTCCCGTAATGCCCGGCGGACTTCACCCACCGCCTTCAGGTCGGCCCGGCGTACGCTCCGGGTGATCCGCAGCGTGTCCACCGCTCCCCCGTCCCCGTCGGCGGACGGCTCGCGCGGCACCGGCCTCCCTCTCCCCCACAGCTTTCCGGTCTTCGCCCCCACCCGCACGGCGATGTCCCTCCCGTGTCCTTGCTCTCGAACAGGTCTACGGGATGCATGCCCCCCGGGCGGTTCCGCACTCCTGCGGGCTTACGGGCGGGGTGCGTTGCACAGGTTGGATCGAGCCATCCGGATCATGCGGTCCACCCCTCCGCCCGACACGATCTTGCTGGCGGACAGTGCAAATCCGGTCACCATTTCGGCGCTGATTTTTGGTGGAACCGACAGGGCGCCCGGGTCCGTCACCGCATCCACCGGATCGGGTCCCGGGTGCCGGGAGGCATCCTTCAAAGCGCCTGTGAGCTGCTCGGTCTTCTCCGCGTGGACGCCGTACGCGCCCGCCGCACGCGCGATGGCCGCGGACTCGGGGTTCTGGTTCACCGTCCCGCAGGACGGCAGGCCGGAAACCGGCATCTCCAACTCGACCGTTTCGAGAGATGAGTTGTTGAAGAGGACCACTTTGACGGGCAGGTCGTACTGCACCAGGGTGAGGAAATCTCCCATCGGCATCGAGAAACCACCATCGCCCGACATCGACACCACTTGACGTCCGCGATCGGTGAACTGTGCGCCGACGGCCCGGGGCAGGGCGTTGGCCATGGAGCCGTGGCTGAAGGAGCCGATGATGCGCCGCTCGCCGTTCGGGGAAAGATAGCGCGCCGCCCACACATTGCACATGCCGGTGTCCACGGCGCACACGGCATCCCCGTCGGGCGGGAAGGCGTCATACGGGAAGTCGGTGCCGAGCAGGATCAGCAGGTCGCACTCGCGGGTGGCCTCGTGGGCCGCGCCGTGGCCGAGCGGTCCGCTCATGCCGACGTCGTACGGGTTCTCGTACCGGAGCGGCCTGCCCACCACGCGCTCTCGCCCCGCAGCCACGCGCTGCGGGGCGCTCCCGCGCGAGCACGCTTCAACATCACAGTTGCACCGGGATACCGGTCACGCCTCCCAGACCGCGGCGGCCGTACGGTCGTCGGCGTACCCCTTGACGCGGATCTGGATGTCCGCGAGGAAGGCCGCGAGGCCCGGCGGCTCCTGCTCGGCCCAGCGGGCGGCGAGCTCCGCCGGAAGGGCGGCCTCCTCCCGCATCGGCTCCGCCAGGCCCCCCGAGCACAGGAGCAGGGTGTCCCCCGGCCGGGCCACGGCCGCGCGGAACCGGAAACCGCCCTCGGTGTCCTCGGCCGGCCCGGCGGGCTCCAGGTCCTGCCACTGCCCCGCGCGGAGCCGGAACAGCCCGCCCGCGCCCGCGCCGAAGCACACCCGGGTGCGGCACTGCGGGTCCACCGGGAGGAGCAGCCCGCGCAGTCCGGCGTGGTACGCCGTCTCCGCGAGCCCCAGCTCGGCGGCGCGGGCCCGCAGCCGCCCGTAGCCCCGGTCGGTGAGCCGCTGCAGGCCCGACCGCAGGGCGTCGCGGCGCCCGGCGCGGATGTCGTCGGACAGTCTGTCCTGGCTGCGTCCGACGGCGGCCGCGACCGTGCGGCACAGTTCGGCGGCGGCTTCGGCCGCCCCGGGGGCGGCCCGGTCCCCGCCCGCGAGGGCCACCAGGACCAGGGCGTCGTCGCCGCTGCCGAAGCGGGCGGTGAGCAGGAAGTCCCGGCGGGCCTCGCCCCGGTAGCGGGCGGAGTCCCCGCGCAGGGAGGCGGCGCGCAGGGTGTAGGTGCCGTAGCGCGCCCCCTCCAGGACGGTGTCCGGGGTCAGGCCGTCGAGGGCGGCCGGGTCGGCGGGCGGGAGCGCTCCCGGTTCGGCGGCGTAGGTGGGGGCGCGATCGCCCAGGTGGGACACCTCGGGCCGGGCGGCAGCCGGTCCGGCAGCCACCGGCTCGGGCCCGGGATCCGGCCCGGGTCCGGGCTCCGCCACCGGGGCGGGATCCGCTGCCGGGGCGGGTGGCGGGGCCGGATCGAACCAGGGCTCCGCGCGCGGCCCCTCCCAGTGCCGCACCGGCAGCTCCGGTCCCGGTAGCGGTGGTACGGCCACGCCCCCGAGGGCGTACCCGGTGGCTTCGCCCGCCCGGGGATCCCGCGGCGGCGGAAGGGTGGGCAGCGTCGGGGTCGGGACCGGCGGCGCGGGAGCCGGTGCCGCGTCCCCCTGCCGGGGGCCGGGCAGCAGCGGCTCCGGGGCGCGCAGGGGTTGCGGCGGGCCCGGATCCGGCGCGAGGCCCGGTGCCGGGCCCGGGCCCGGTGCCGGGTCCGGTGCCCGGTCCGTCGTCACGCCCGCCGCCGAGTGGAATCGGTTGTCCAGCGTGTCTCCCGGGTCGGGTTCCGGTCCCGCGTCCGGGCCCTCGTAGAGCTTCTGCCACCAGTCGTCCGCGCCCTGCTGACTCATGGCTTCATTCTCGGCCTCCCGGGGGGACGGAAAACGCCGAATGCACGAAAAGGGTCCACCGGACCGCCGTCCGGTGGACCCTTCCCGTTCTACCCGTACGGATCAGCGCACGTCGTACGCCCGCACGACCGTCTGGGTGACCGTGGCGCCCTTCGCGTCGGTCAGTTCGACCTTCAGCGACACGGACGCACCGGCGGCTCCGGCGTGGTCGACGACCGCGTTCCACCGGCCGCCGTGCTCGCCCACCCTGGCCGCCGTCCAGTTCTCGCCGTCGTAGGAGTACGACAGCTTCGCCGACTTCAGCGCGCCCGGCGCGTAGCCCGCGTGACCGGTGACACCCAGGCCGATGCTCTGGCCGTTCGCCGCCGCGACCGTCTTCATCCCGTCCAGCGGGGCCGCGTACCGCGGGAAGAGGACCGGCAGCCCTTGCGAGTACGCCGACGCGTCCGGCTTCGAGGTGAAGCCCCAGGTCGTCCGGACGGAGGTGGAACGCTGCCAGACCCGGGCGGGCGGGCCGATCTTCTCGATGGACTGGGTCAGTTCGTAGCGTCCTTCCCCGGCCGGGACCTCGAAGACGCCGAACGGGTACCAGCTGTCGCCGATCACCTCGCCGTCGCGCTTGAGCTGGAGCCCGCCGATGTCGCCGAAGGAGCCCGGCTGCGCGGCGTGGTTGCTGTCGCCCCACATGGCGGGGGCGAAGCCGATCAGGTTGCCCTGCCGCTCGGCGGCGAGGGTCTCCCGGCCCGCGGGGTCGCGCGGCGCGACCGGGCCGGTGATCCCGTCGTACCAAGTGGCGCTGGTCTGCTGCCCCTTGGTGTAGCTGCGCTGCTCGCCGACCATGAACTCGCCCCAGGGGAAGCTGCTGGAGAGCAGCTGGTCCCAGGCCGTGTCGCCGGCCGAGTGGTACTCGGTGCGCCGTCCGGGAGCCGCGACGGTCTCGATGCCGCCGAAGTGGACGGCGGTGCCGATGGGCCGGTGGGCGCCGGCCAGGTCGATGAAGTCGGCGGCCACGCCCATGGAGTTGTAGGTGGATTCCGTCCGGCCGAGGTCGCGGTCGCGCACCCGGTAGGTGTGGCCGCCCTTGACCTCTCCGGTCTCGGGGAGCGCGAGGGAGTAGACGTACGGGCTCTTCGCCGTCGCCTTCCAGGACAGGGTGACCTTGCCCGCGGCGAGCCTCGCCAGCAGCGCCTCGGCCTCGGCGGCCTCGATGGTCAGCGCCGGCAGGGCGCCGCCGGCGTAGCCGGTGAATCCGGTCCAGCGGCCGGGGGCCCCGCGGTGGGCGAGGACCGCCTCGGCGCCGGCGGCCCGCGCGTTCTTCGCGACCTCGTACAGGGAGCCGTCGACCGCCTTCACCAGGACGACCGCGCCCCTGGCGCCCGCCGCGGCGAGTTCCCCGGGAGTGCCGGAGCCGGCGTCCACCAGCGGCGCGCTGCCGGTTCCGTCGAGGTTGTCGCTGCCGGTGGAGGCGGTGATCGGGTGCAGCACCGGGCCGCCGACGGCCTTCAGCTCGGAGATCAGCGCCGCGGCCGCCCGCCAGTAGCTGCCGAACTCGAAGTCGCCGTCCTCGGCGCGGCCTTCGACGGAGGCGTAGAAGCCGCGGATGGTCCGGCCGCCCGCCGCCGTGCCCGCGTGCAGCCAGACGTCGTCCCAGGTGCGGGCGAAGCCGAGGGTGGTGTTGCGGGCCTCGACCGGCTTGTCGGCGGCGATCTCCAGACGCCCGGCCCGACGGGCGTCCAGGACGACCGTGGTGTCCTTCTTCAGCTCGACCTGGGGACGGCCGAGGTAGGTGAGGGAGTCGATCAGTCCGGCGCCCTGCCCTGCATCGGGGGTGGCGACGAAGGCGGAGAGGAAGTACGCGCCCGGGCGCACCCGGTAGACCTCCGGTCGCCGGTGACCAGGGTCACCGTGACGGGGGCGGTGGGCTGCTTTCCGGCCGCCTCGCTGCCGACGAGTGGTCTCCTCCCCGCCCCGGACGCTCCGTCGGCCGGCTGCGCCGCCGACGGGCCGACGGCCGTGACAGCCAAAACGGCCGCGGTGGTCGCCCCGAGTGCCGTACGCGATATCGGACGCATCGCTCTCCCCAGGTGAATTCCGGCCAACTCCTGCATTGCACGGCGAAACTGCCGCGTAAATGGCTTCTGGCCGGCGGATGTTGGTGCTGCGGTGGCGTCACCTTGGCAGAGTGGCGCCGGGTGCGGCGATGATGACCGCGGCGGGTTTGCGCCGTGGCCGCTTCCCGCCAGGCGCGTGTCGAAGGGGTGGGTGGACGGGTTGCTGGGTGCCATAGGCCTGGACGAGGGCCAGGAGTCGGCGTACCGCGCGCTGGTCGCGCTGGGAGCGGCGGAGGTACCCGACCTCGCGCACCGGCTGACCCTGCCGGTGCCGCACACCGAACGGGCCCTGCGCCATCTGGAGCGGCACGGGCTGGCGGCGCAGTCCTCGGCCCGGCCCGGGCGCTGGGTGGCGGCCCCGCCCGGAGTGGCCCTCGGGGCCCTGCTGACCCAGCAGCGGCACGAGCTGGAGCAGGCGGAACGGGCGGCGGCGCTGCTGGCGGAGGAGTACCGGGCGGAGGCGGCCGAGCCCGCGGTGCACGACCTCGTCGAGGTGGTGCAGGGCGCGAGCGCGGTGGCGCACCGCTTCCACCAGCTCCAGCTGGGCGCGGAGAAGGAGGTGTGCGCACTGGTCACCGGCCGCCCTCAGGTGGTGACGGGGACGGACAACGACGCCGAGGACCGGGCCTCCGTGCGCGGGGTCGACTACCGGGTGGTCATCGAGCGGGAGGTGCTGACCCTGCCGAGCGGGATCCGGGAGGCGTCGACGGCGCTGGCCCGGGGCGAGCAGGTCCGGGTGACGGCGGAGGTCCCCACGAAACTGGTGATCGCGGACCGGACGCTGGCGATGGTCCCGCTGACGGCCCGCGGGGCGGAGCCGGCGGCACTGGTGGTGCACGCCTCGGGGCTGCTGGAATCCCTGACCGGGCTGTTCGAGGCGGTGTGGCGGGAGTCGCTGCCGCTGCGGCTGGGGGCGTCCGGAACGGCGGAGGAGTCCGGGGGCAGCCCCGACGCCACGGATCTGGAGATCCTCTCGCTGCTCCTGGCGGGCATGACGGACGCGAGCGTGGCGAAGCACCTGGAGCTGGGGCTGCGGACGGTGCAGCGGCGGGTCAAGGGTCTGATGGAGCTGTCCGGGGTGACGACACGGCTGCAGCTGGGCTGGCACGCGTACGAGCGGGGCTGGGTGGCCCGATAGCCCCTGGTCGGTCAGGCTGAGCAGATGGATCTGCCTCAGCTGCTCCTGGTGGGGCTGGTGCTGCTGCTCGGGGTGGTCGGAGTGCTGATCCCGGGTGTACCGGGCACCTGGCTGGTGTGGGCGGGTCTGCTGTGGTGGGCGTTGCACGTGCGCTCGGCGCTGGCGTGGTCCGTGCTGGTCGCGGCGACCGCCCTGCTGCTGGTGGTCCAGGTGGTGAAGTGGCTGCTGCCGCCCCGGCACGTGCGGGGGCTGGGCATCACGACGCGGATGGTGGTGTTCGCGGGGGCCGGAGCGGTCCTGGGCTTCGTCCTGATCCCGGTGGTGGGGGCGGTACCGGGCTTCATCGGCGGCATCTACCTCTGCGAGCGGCTCCGCCTGGGGACGCACGGCGAGGCCCGGGCGTCGGTGCGGGCGGTGATGCGGTCGGTGGGGACGAGCGTGCTCGTGGAGCTGTTGGCGTGCCTGATGGTGGTGGGGGCGTGGGTGGGGGCTGCGGCGGCGGAGTAGGGGGCTCGCGGGCGGCGGAGTACGTCTCCCGGCGTAGGGCCGTGGCCCGATGTGGCGGGGTGCGGGGGCTGCGAGGCTGGCCGGTATGACGGACTTCAAGGGTTTCGGCGAGGCGGAGCTGGCCTATCTGCGCTCCCAGCACCTGGGCCGGCTGGCCACGGTGGACGCGGCCGGGCAGCCGCAGGCGAACCCGGTGGGCTTCTTCCCTCAGGAGGACGGGACGATCCTGGTGGGCGGGATGGCCATGGGCACCACGAAGAAGTGGCGCAACCTGCACGGGAACCCCCGGCTGTCCCTGGTCGTGGACGACCTGGTGAGCATCCGGCCGTGGCGGGTGCGCGGCATCGAGATCCGCGGCCGCGCCACGCTGGAGACGGGCCCGCACGAGCTGGGCCCCCACTTCGGCCCGGAGGTGATCCGGATCCATCCGGAGCGCGTCCACGCGTGGGGGCTCTGACCGCCGGCACTCCGGCCGCCGGCACATCCGGCCGCGAGCGCTCCGACGGCCCGCGCTCCGACCGCCCGTACGGCCGAGAGCCGGCAGGGCAGTTCGGGGGGCGGGGCGCGGCATCGGCCGCCCCCGCCCCCCGGACGCGCTTCAGACCCGGCCGCCCCGCTTCGCGGTGTAGTTGGCCCGGCCCTCCGCCGACTTCAGCCGCCAGTCGCGGCGGATCTCCGACCGCAGCCGGGCGTCCGTCTTGGCGACGATCCGCTGGTTCTCCCGCAGCAGCTTGCGGTAGCTCTCCAGGCGGCGCTCGCCGAGCTCGCCGGAGTCCACCGCGGCCGTCACCGCGCACCCCGGCTCCGCCTCGTGCGCGCAGTCGTGGAAGCGGCAGTGCTCCGCGTACTGCTCGATCTCCGAGAAGACCTGGCCGACCCCGGTCCCGGCGTCCCAGAGCCCGACGCCGCGCAGTCCGGGTGTGTCGATCAGGACGCCGCCGCCCGGCAGGGCGAGCAGGTTGCGCGTGGTGGTCGTGTGACGGCCCTTGCCGTCGACCTCGCGGGCCGCCTGGACCTCCATGACGTCGGCGCCGAGGAGCGCGTTGGCCAGGGTGGACTTGCCGGCGCCCGAGATGCCCAGCAGCACGCTGGTGCCGTCGCCGACGATCGCGGCCAGGACGTCCGTGCCCTCTCCGGTGACGGAGGAGACGGTCAGCACCTGGACGCCGGGCGCGGTGGCCTCCACGTCCTGGACCAGGTGCCCGAGGGTCGCCGCGTCCGGGACCAGGTCCGCCTTGGTCAGGACGACCAGCGGCTGCGCCCCCGATTCCCAGGCCAGGGCCAGGAAGCGCTCGATGCGCCCCAGGTCCAGCTCGACGGCGAGGGAGACGGCGATGATGGCGTGGTCGACGTTGGCGGCGAGGATCTGGCCCTCGGAGCGCTGCGAGGAGGTGGACCGTACGAAGGCGGTCCGGCGCGGCAGGTACGCCTTCACGTAGCGCGGATTGCCCGCGGCCTCGACGGCGGCCCAGTCACCCGTGCAGATGACCCGGAGCGGGTCGTGCGGGGTGACGAAGGCGGTGTCGGCGCGGACGATGCCGTCCGCGGTCATGACGTCGCACTGGCCGCGGTCGACGCGCACGACCCGGCCGGGCAGCAGGCCCTGCTCGGCGTACGGGGCGAACTCGGCCTCCCAGGCGTCGTCCCAGCCGAAGGGGGCGAGGGCGTGCGGGAGCGAGGTCTGCGGGAAGGACGGGAGGGAGGAGAAAGACAAGGGGAACCCTTCACAGGGTGGCCCCGGCCGCGCGCGCTCGCTCAGCGGCGGCGCGCGAAGAGGTGTGAGGTCAGCCGGAGACCACAGAAGTGACATTGATGGTCTTCTGAGTGCGGGCAGCGCCCTGCGCAATGACAGTCATCAACGAACTCACCTCCGGGTCCATGCACGTGCTGGTCGTCCCCCACCGGTCGGCGGGAACGGACCCACCGTAACAAGACCGCTCCCGCCGGGGCCACTTCTTTTTCGCCCGGCCTCCCCACGGCTTTCCCGCGGCCCTGCCACGGCCTGCCGACGCCTCCCCGCGGCGTGCCGCGGCCGTCAGCCGATCCGCCGGGCCAGCACCTGTCCCGGCCAGGAGTCGGACAGGAACGGGTCGGTGCGGGTGAAACCGTTGCGCTCGTAGAACGCGACGAGTTCACCACCGCCGCCCGCCCAGCAGTCGACCCGCAGCAGCCGGACGCCGGCCCGCCGGGTCTCCTCGGCGGCGTGGGCCAGCAGCGCCGCCCCGATGCCCAGACCGGCGTGGCGCCGGTCGGAGACGAGCAGCCGGACGTACCGCTCGGGCTCCCCCGCCGGTGCGATCGGCAGCTGCGGGCTGGGTCCGGAGTCGAGCACCAGGGCTCCGACGGGCGCGCCGTCCGACTCCGCGATGTAGGGGGTGTTCTCGGTCGTGTACCGCTCGACCCGGGCCACCCCGCCGGGCTTCTGCGAGTACGGGGTCGTGCCCCACTGTTCGGTGTTGCCGCGCGCGTTCATCCAGGCCACCGCGGCATCGAGCATGTCCAGGACGGCCGGCGCGTCGGCCGGGCCGCCCTGCCTGATCCGCAGGTCGTGTGTGGTGTCGTTCACCGTGGCAGCCTATTCAGTTGCCGTCGGGTGGCCGCGTCCGGATCGGGAGCGACGTCGAGGTGCGCCGGTCAGGCGGCGAAGCGGCGGTTTCCGGTGAGCGACCACACGGCGGAGATCCGGCCGTCCGTGACGGCGAACATGTCGATGCCGCTCTTGACGACGACCTCTCCGCCGGCGGCGTGGCTCTCGATCCACCGGCAGGCCATCTCGCCGCGCTCGGAGTCGACCAGTGGTGCGGCGTCGGCGGCGAACGTCAGCCCGGTGAGGGCGTGGCTGTTGGCCGAGATGAAGGCCGTCAGTTCGCCCTGGCCGAACGTCTTGGCGGAGCCGGTGCCGTCGAAGTCGTCCGCGAAGTGCAGCCGGAAGCCGGGGGCGAGGATCTGCTCGGCGAGGGCGACGTCTCCGTTCCAGAGCGCCGTCCAGCCCTCCACCAGCCGGGTGCCGGCTTCCCGGGTCAGCGGTGCGGAGTCGGTGATGGGGGTCGTCGTCACAGACATGGGTGCCTTCCGGGGTCGGTTCGTGGTCACCCAGCCTCCGGTCCGGGGGCGACACCCCCCTGTCGGTGTTTAGCCCTTCGGGCGGCGGCTCAAGCGAAACTGTAGAGCTCGTCGAGTGCGACGAAATCCCGTCCGAGGGTGTCCAGTTCGGACAGGTCC
Source organism: Streptomyces sp. NPDC054932 (assembly GCF_053610205.1). Lineage (NCBI taxonomy): Bacteria > Bacillati > Actinomycetota > Actinomycetes > Kitasatosporales > Streptomycetaceae > Streptomyces > Streptomyces sp. NPDC054932. The sequence goes on from NZ_JBSGXU010000032.1 coordinate 44,664, forward strand.
ACCGGACGGGGCTCCGCCGTCTCCTCCAGTGCCCGCGCCTCGCGGATGCGGTCGAGGCGAAAGCCCCGTACGGCGGAGCGCAGCCTGCACCAGCCGATGAGGTACCAGTGGTCTCCCCCGAGGAAGCCCAGGGGTTCGACGGTGCGGTCGGTGACCTCGCCCTGCTCGCCGGCGTAGCTCAGGTGCAGCAGCCGGCGGGTCGAGAGCGCCTCGCGCAGGGTGTGCGGGAGGGCGGACGGCCGATCGGGGTCCACGGCGATCCGTACCCGGGCGGCGAGCTCGCGCGCGGCCTGGCGGTCGCGCTGCGGCATGACGGCGAACACCTTGTGCAGCGCCGAGCGGGCGTCCGCGGCGAACGGCGTCCCGGACAGTCCGTGCAGGGCGACGGCCAGGGCCGCCGCCTCGGCCGGGGTGATGGTCAGGGGCGGCAGGGTGTGGTCCTTGTCCACGACGTACCCGCCGCTGCGGCCCGGTTCGGCGTAGAGCGGCACACCGGACTGCTGCAGGGCGCTGAGGTCGCGCTCGACGGTGCGGGTGCTGACGCCGAAGCGCTCGGCGAGCCACCGGGCGCTGCGCGGCCGGGGCGAGACCGCACGTAACTCCTCCACCAGGGCGTACAGACGCTCGGTACGGTTCACAGCCAAGGACCGTAGCCGATGCCCCCGGGTCTGACGACGGAGAACGCGGCCCTGGATCCGTCCGGACACCCGGGCCGGGCAGGGCCGAACCCCGCCTCGGTGTCCGGGGTGCGGGTCGAGTGCGGTGCCGTCGGCCGCGATGCGGCCGGGGCGCGGCGGTGTCCGATTCGTTCAAGACGGCCGCCCGGTGTCCGCCTAGCCTGCTGCCATGACTCCTCGACTCGACATGATCGGCACGGTGGTCTCCGACATGGCCGCCTCGCTCGCCTTCTACCGCCGCCTCGGGCTGGACATCCCGGCCGAGGCCGACGGCCTGCCGCACGTGGAGGCCGTCCTGCCCGGGGGCCTGCGGATCGGGTGGGACACGGAGGACACCATCCGCTCCTTCGACCCGTCCTGGACCCCGCCCACCGGCGACGGACGCCGCGACCTGGCCTTCCTGTGCGACTCCCCCGCCGAGGTGGACGCGCTGTACGCCGAGCTGACCGCCGCCGGGCACACCGGCCATCTGAAGCCGTGGGACGCCTTCTGGGGCCAGCGCTACGCCGTCGTCCTCGACCCGGACGGCTGCGGGGTCTCGCTCTTCGCCCCGTCCGCCCCGGCGGATCCGGCGGCGTAGGCCCGCAGGGTCGTCCCGGCCAGCGCCCGCACCTCACGGGCCAGGTGCGCCTGGTCGGCGTACCCGGCGACGCAGGCGACCTCGGCGTACGGCAGGCCCGCGCGGGCCAGGGCCAGGGCGCGGCGCAGCCGCAGGATGCGGCCGAGCGTCCGGGGGCCGTACCCGAAGGCGTCGAGCGAGCGCCGGTGCAGCTGCCGCTCGCCGAGGCCGACGCCGCGGGCGATCTCGGCCACCGCCGCCCCCGCGCGGAGCCGGGCCACGACCTCGGCGGCCAGCGGGTCCGGGGGCGCGGCCCCGGCGGCGCGGGTGCGGGCCAGTGCCTCGAGTCCCGCGCGTGCGTCCCCGTACCCCTCGACCAGCCCGGTCAGCCGGCGCAGCTCGCGGGCGGGCCACAGCTCGGTCAGCTCGACGCGCCGGTCGCGCAGTACGTGCGCCGGTACGCCGAGCAGCGCGGGCGCGGTGCCGGGCGCGAGCCGGATCCCGGCGAAGGCGCCGCCCGGCACTTCCCCCGCCGGATGCGGTCCGGTGTCGGGCCCGGCCACCAGCAGCCGCCCGTCGGCCCACAGCAGGTCCATGCAGCCGTCGGGCAGCACCGTCCCGCCGCCGCCCGCGGTGGCCCGCCAGAGCACGGCTCCGGGGACGACCGCCGACGGAGCTTCCTCGTACACCCCTCCAGGGTAAGGACCGGTCCGTCTCTTTCGGATCAGGCCCGGCGCGCCTCGGTGGGGCGGGAGGGCGCCGGTGGAGGATCGGTGGGGCGGCGGCGCCGATGCGGGCCGCGTCCCCTTTCCCCGCCCCGTGAAGAGGTCCGGACGTGAATCTCCCCGACGACGACCCGCCGCCGCGTCCCGACGGTGCGGCCGGCGGCCACTACGGCGAGACGGTGTTCCGGCCGGAGCAGGCGGGCGAGGACGACCGCATCGACCTGGGGGCGCTCGCCTACGACGAGTTCACCCTGGCCCGGCTGCGCGCCCTGGGTGCCGGACCGGGGTGGCGCTGCCTGGACGTGGGCGCCGGGACGGGCACGGTCTCCCGGCTCCTCCTGGAGCGGGCCGGGGTCGCCGAGGTCCTCGCCGTCGACCGGGACACCGCCTTCCTCGGGGCGCACCCGGTGCCGGGGCTCACTGCGCTGGAGGCGGACATCACCGCCCTGGACTTCGGTCCGGGACAGTTCCGGCTGGTGCACGCCCGTTTCGTGCTCATGCACCTGCGGAACTGGCCGCGGATGATCCGCAAGCTCGCCTCCCTGGTCGCCCCGGGCGGTGTCCTGGTCCTCGGCGACGCGGTCGACCTGACGACCCCGGCCGCGCCCACGACCACGTACGGCCGGGTCATGCGGGCGATGTGGCAGGGACTGCGGGAGAGCCTGGGCACCGACGTGTCCTGGGTGCCGGACTATCCGGAGCACCTGCGGGAGGCCGGTCTGCTGTCCGTGGGGGCCGAGATCCATGTCCCCCCGCTGCTGCCCGGCAGCCCCATCAGCCGCTTCTGGGCCGACACGTGGGACCGTGCCCGCGAGCCGATGACGGCCACCGGGCTCGTCGACGACGCGGCGATCGACGCTGCGATCCGCTACCTGGAGTCACCGGACTGCGCTGCGCTCTCCCCCGGTCTGCTCACCGCCTGGGGGGTGAAGGGCCCGGCCTGACCGGGAAGGCACCCCCATGGGGTGTCCGGCCCGTGGGCTCAGTGCTTGCGCAGCCGGGAGTGGTAGTCCTCGGGCGGCAGGAACTTCGACCACCGCTCCGGGAACTCCGACGGCATCCCGTCGTCCTCGTCGTCCTCCGACTCGCCCTCCGCCATGGCCCGCCAGGCGGCGGCCCGCGCGATCAGCTGGGCGGCCTCCGCCTCGCGGGCCCGCTCGTTCGCCTCGCGGGCCGCCGCTGTGGCCACGGAGGGCCAGACGCGGTCGATCGCGGCGTTGACGGCGGCGCCCACCAGCACCGCGAAGGCCGAGATGCCGATCCAGAGCAGTACGGCCACGGGCGCGGCCAGCGATCCGTAGATCGTCGGCCCCTCCACCGTGTTGGTGAGGTAGATCCGCAGCAGGAACGAGCCCAGCACCCACATGGCGAGGGCCACCAGCGCCCCCGGCACGTCCTCGATCCACGGCGAGCGGACGGGGACGGACACGTGGTAGAGCGTCGTCAGGAAGGCGATGGACAGCAGGGTCACGGTGGGCCAGTACAGGACCGCGATCACTTCGGTGCCCCAGGGCACCAGCCGGACGACGGCGTCCGGTCCCACCACCATCAGCGGCAGCACGATCGCACCGATGAGCAGGGCGATGATGTAGAGCAGGAAGGCCAGCAGCCGGGTCTTGACGATGCCGCGCTGGCCGTCGAGCCCGTACATCACGGTGATGGTGTCGATGAAGACGTTCACGGCGCGCGATCCCGACCAGAGCGCGAAGGCGAAGCCGAGCGAGATCAGGTCGGGGCGGCCGCGACCGGTGACGTCGTCGAGCAGGGGCCGCGCGATGTCGTTGACGCCCCGGTCGGACAGGACCGTGCCGACCGCCGCCAGGATGTTCTCCTCGATGCTTTCCACCGTCCGGGTGTCCGTCCAGCCGTCCACGTAGCCGAGCAGACCCAGCAGGCCGAGGAAGAGCGGGGGCAGCGAGAGCAGCGTGAAGAACGCCGCCTCGGCCGCGAGACCGAGGATGCGGTACTCGATGCACGAGTTGACGGTGTCCTTCAGCAGCAGCCAGCCCATCTTCCGCTTCGAGACGTTGCGGTAGAGGGCGCGGGCCCGGTGGAGCCGTCCTGGGATCCGCTCGGGTGTTTCTTTTGCTGGCTGCACGTCCTTACGGTATCCGCATGGCAGCCACCACCCACACAGTCAGCAACCAGGCCCCGCCCCTGGTGGGCTACGACGTTTACGGCGGCGATCGGGCCCTCACCGAGGGCGTCGAGCGTCACCTCGCATCCGCTGATCCCGAACTCCTCGGCGAGGTAAGGCAGGAGCTCACGGACCTCGGGCGCGCGGCGGGTTCCGCGCAGGCCCAGGAATGGGGTGTGCAGTCGAACGAGAATCCGCCCAGGTTGCGGACCCACGATCGATACGGGAACCGGATCGACGAGGTGGACTTCCACCCGGCCTGGCACCGGCTGCTGGGGCACGCCGTGTCCTCCGGGCTCACCGACGCCTGGGGGCGTCCGGCCGGGCACCTGCGCCGCGCCGCCGGGTTCTTCATCTGGTCGCAGGCCGAGGCGGGGCACGGCTGCCCGATCTCGATGACGCACGCGGCGGTGCCGGCGCTGCGCGCCGATCCGTCGCTCGCCGCCGAGTGGGAGCCGCGGCTCACCTCGCACGTGTACGAGCAGGGGCTGCGGCCGGCCGCCGAGAAGGGCGGTGTGCTCTTCGGCATGGGGATGACGGAGAAGCAGGGCGGCAGCGACGTACGGGCGAACACGACGGCCGCGGTGCCGCTGGACGCGTCCGGCGAGTACCTGCTGACCGGGCACAAGTGGTTCTGCTCGGCGCCGATGAGCGACGGTTTCCTGGTGCTGGCGCAGGCTCCGGGCGGACTGACGTGCTTCCTGGTGCCGCGGGTGCTGCCGGACGGCACGCGCAACGTCTTCGCGATCCAGCGGCTGAAGGACAAGCTGGGCAACAAGTCGAACGCGTCGAGCGAGGTGGAGTTCGACGGGACCTGGGCGCGGCGGGTCGGTGAGGAGGGCCGCGGCGTGCGGACCATCATCGAGATGGTCGCGGCGACCCGGCTCGACTGCGTCATCGGGTCGGCCTCCCTGATGCGGCAGGCCCTGACGCAGGCGGTGCACCACGCGGAGCACCGCTCCGCTTTCGGAGCACCGCTCATCGACCAGCCCCTGATGCGCAACGTGCTCGCCGACCTCGCCCTGGAGTCGGAGGCCGCCACGACCCTGACCCTGCGCCTGGCAGCCGCCAACGACGCCGGGACCGAGCAGGAGAAGGCCTTCCTGCGCCTGGCCGTGCCCGCCGCCAAGTACTGGGTGACCAAGCGCTGTACGCCGATGGTGGCGGAGGCCCTGGAATGTCTGGGGGGCAACGGCTACGTAGAGGAGTCGGGGCTGCCGAGACTGCTGCGCGAATCCCCGCTCAACTCCATCTGGGAGGGCTCGGGCAACGTGCAGGCGCTGGACGTACTGCGCGCCCTCCAGCGGGAGCCGCAGGCGTTGAACGCCTTCCTCCAGGAGGTCGGCCTGGCCCGGGGCGCCGACCACCGGCTGGATTCGGCCATCAAGGACCTGCTGACGGATCTCGCCGATCTGGAGGGCATCGAGGCACGGGCCCGCCGCGTGGTCGAGCGGATGGCGCTGGTGCTCCAGGGATCGCTGCTGGTGCGGTGGGCCCCGCCGGAGGTCGCGGACGCCTTCTGCGCCTCGCGGCTGGGCGGCGACTGGGGCACGGCCTTCGGCACGCTGCCGCACAGCCTCGATCTGCGTGCGGTGGTGGAACGGGCGCGGATCGCGGGCTAGGAAGGGAGCCCCCGTCGGGCTCCGCTGCGGTCCCCAAACCGCTCCCGGCCGGGATCCGGGCCCATCACCGGTACAGGGGTGGCGCCGCGCCGACTCGGCACCACCCCTGATCCGAAGCCCCGAGGAGGAGCCGCACGCCGCTCTGCAGCGTGCGGACAGTTTCGGTCGGGCGACCGGGACTTGGCGAGAGTTGCATACCGTTGCAACCTTTGAGTCGGCAGCCGTCCGTCGGGGTGCCGGGGGAAGCGGCATGCGCGGACCGCCCGGACGGCTCGCGTCGTACGTCCTGTTCGCACGGGGAGGTTCCGGTGGCCGACACCACAGGCAGCACGGTCGATGTGGCACGCATCTCGGCCATGGACGCGCGGGCGGCGGCCCGTCTGCTCAAGGGCGTACGGGCGGCGGCGCTCGCCGGGGACCGACCGCCGACCGCACCCAGGCCGGAGATCGCGGAGTCCTGGCGCCGGATGCTGGCCGGCGGGGTGCACCCGGACCGGGACGCGCGCTCGCGGATGCTGTCGGCCGCCGAGACCGAGGAGCGGCGGCACGTGTCGCCGCTGCGGGAGGTCCTGCCGGTGCTGCGCGAGGGGCTGCTGCCCGCCCTGGACGAGGCCCTGCACATCATGGTCGTCGCGGACGCGGACGGGCGGCTGCTGTGGCGGGAGGGGCACTCCTCCATCCTGCGCAAGGCGGACCGGCTCGGCTTCGCGGTCGGGGCCGACTGGGACGAGGCCGTCGTCGGCACGAACGGGGTGGGCACCGCCCTGGTGGCCCGGCGCCCGGTGCAGGTGTTCTCGGCCGAGCACTTCGTCTCCAGCCACCACGACTGGACCTGCGCCGGGGCGCCCGTACGGGACCCGCGCGATGGACGGCTGCTGGGCGTGGTCGACGTCAGCGGGCCGCTGGCCACCATGCATCCGGCGACGCTGGCATGGGTGAGCTCGGTGGCCCGCCTCGCGGAGCGGGAGCTGCGCGTGCGCCACCTGGAGTCGCTGGAGCGGCTGCGGGCGGTGGCGGCGCCGCTGCTGGCCCGGCTGCCGGGGCGGGCACTGGCCGTGGACCCGAACGGCTGGACGGCGGCGGTGACGGGCCTGGCCCCGGCGGAGCGGATCCCGCTGCCGAAGACCTTCGGGCCGGGCCCGGTGTGGGTGCCGCGGCTCGGGGAGTGCGTGGTGGAGCCGCTGCCCGGCGGCTGGCTGCTGCGGGTCGCCCCGGACCGGGCGAGCACGGCGGCGACCCGGATCGTCCTGGACCTCAGCCGGGCGGGATTCTGGTCGGCGACGGTGTACGGGCCCTCCGGGAGCTGGTCGCAGGAGCTGAGCCCGCGCCACGCCGAGCTGCTGTTCCTGCTGGCGGAGAGCCCGCGCGGGCGCTCGGCGGCGGAGCTGTCCGCGGAGCTGTTCGGGGACCCGACACGCACGGTGACGGTCCGGGCCGAGCTGTCCCGCGTACGCCGCCACCTCGCGGGGGTCCTGGCCCACCGGCCGTACCGCTTCGCGGAGGACGTGGAGGTGGAACTGATCCGCCCGCAGGACCCGGCCGGCCTGCTCCCGCACTCCACCGCTCCCGCGGTGATCAGGGCCCGCCTGGGGCACGGGGGGCCCGGCGTGATTCCCTGAAGGGCATGAGCACCATCACCCTCACCACCTGGTCCCTGGAAATGACCTCGCCGTCGGACCTCGTCCCGGCGGCCGTTCCGGGCCCCGAGATCACGATCTCGCGGGCGGAGGTCCCCTCCCCCGAGTTCAGCCGCTTCCTCTACGCCTCGGTGGGCGGCGACATCCACTGGACGGACCGGCTGTCGCTGACCCGCGCGCAGTGGGTGGAGCAGCTGGACCGGCCGGGGGTGGAGACGTGGGTGGCGTACGACCGGGGCACGCCGGCCGGGTACGTGGAGCTCGACCCGCAGGACGACGGTGTGGTGGAGATCATGTACTTCGGTCTCCTCCCGGACTTCCGCGGCCGCCGCATCGGCGGGCACCTGCTGTCCGTCGGTGTGCGGCGGGCGTGGGACCTCGCGGAGCGCTGGCCGGACCGGGCGCCGACCCGGCGGGTCTGGGTGCACACCTGCAGCCAGGACGGCCCGACGGCGATGAGCAACTACGAGCGGCGCGGCTTCAAGGTCTTCAAGACGGAGACGGAGTCCAAGGAAGAGACCCCGACCCCCGGTCCGTGGCCCGGCGCGTAGCCCCTCCGGGGCCGGTCGGCCGGGCACGGCCGGAGCCCTGGGAGCCGGGTCCCCCGGCTCCTGGGGCTCCGCCCCGGACCCCGCAGCGGCGCCGCAGATGAGCGGGAGGGAGGCCCCCGCTCCGAGCCGCCCGGAAGCACAGACGGAGTGACCCCCGTCACGCCATCCCACAATGCGGGACGAGTTCGTCCGAATCGTGGACAGTAGTGGACTCCTCCAATCGGCACATGACACGCTTCCGCCATGAATGGAGCTGGGATTGCCTTGGTGAGTCGGCGGCACGTCGACCTCGGCCGCATGTCCAGCGCCATCTGTCCGGCGCGCTGACGGAACCAGCCACGCCGCACATCGCCGCCGTCCCCGCCGCCGCGGACGCGCCGATCACCCGCTAGCCCCCTGAAGGCCGAAGCACCGCCCTGCCCGCCGGCAACCCCGGCGCGGAGCGGGAATCAGCCGCACCCGCTCGGAGCCGCCGAGCCGCAGGGGAGCGCCGCCGCCTCCCCCTGCCCTTGCCTCGAGCCGCCGAAGAAGGACGTACCGCCATGGCCGCCACCCCCGAAACGCCTGCAGCCGCGCCCGCAGCCGCCGCGCGCCGCAAGACCGGCCGTCACCGCGGCGAGGGCCAGTGGGCCGTCGGACACCACACGCCCCTCAACGGCAACGAGCAGTTCAAGAAGGACGACGACGGTCTCAACGTGCGGACACGCATTGAGACGATCTACTCCAAGCGCGGCTTCGACTCGATCGACCCCAACGACCTGCGCGGCCGTATGCGCTGGTGGGGCCTCTACACCCAGCGCAAGCCCGGGATCGACGGCGGCAAGACCGCGATCCTGGAGCCGGAGGAGCTGGACGACGAGTACTTCATGCTGCGCGTCCGCATCGACGGCGGCCGGCTGACCACCGAGCAGCTCCGCGTGATCGGCGAGATCTCCGAGGAGTTCGCGCGCGGCACCGCCGACCTCACCGACCGCCAGAACGTGCAGTACCACTGGATCCGGATCGAGGACGTCCCCGAGATCTGGCGCCGGCTGGAGGCCGTGGGCCTGTCCACCACCGAGGCCTGCGGTGACACGCCCCGCGTCATCCTCGGTTCGCCGGTCGCCGGCATCGCCCTCGACGAGATCATCGACGGCACCCCCGCCATCGACGAGATCTACCGCCGCATCGTGGGCAACAAGGACTTCTCCAACCTGCCCCGCAAGTTCAAGTCCGCGATCTCCGGCTCGCCGCTGCTCGACGTGGCGCACGAGATCAACGACATCGCCTTCGTGGGCGTGAACCACCCCGAGCACGGTCCCGGCTTCGACGTCTGGGTCGGCGGCGGCCTGTCCACCAACCCCAAGCTCGGTGTGCGCCTGGGCACCTGGGTCTCGCTCGACGAGGTCCCGGACGTCTACGAGGGCGTCATCTCGATCTTCCGCGACTACGGCTACCGCCGGCTGCGCACCCGCGCCCGCCTGAAGTTCCTCGTCGCCGACTGGGGCCCGGCCAAGTTCCGCCAGGTCCTGGAGGACGAGTACCTGCAGCGCAAGCTGACCGACGGCCCCGCTCCCGAGCAGCCGACCGGCCAGTGGCGCGACCACGTGGGCGTCCACCAGCAGCAGGACGGCAAGTTCTACGTCGGCTTCGCGCCCCGCGTGGGCCGCGTCGACGGCGCCACCCTGACCAAGATCGCGGACATCGCCGAGCAGCACGGTTCCGGCCGCCTGCGCACCACCGCCGAGCAGAAGATGATCGTGCTCGACATCGAGGCCGACCGGGTCGACTCGGTCGTCGAGGCGCTGGAGGCGCTGGACCTGCGGGTCAAGCCGTCCCCCTTCCGCCGCGGCACGATGGCCTGCACCGGCATCGAGTTCTGCAAGCTGGCGATCGTCGAGACGAAGGCGCGCGGCGCCTCGCTGATCGACGAGCTGGAGCGCCGCCTGCCGGACTTCGCCGAGCCGCTCACCATCAACATCAACGGCTGCCCGAACGCCTGCGCCCGTATCCAGGTGGCGGACATCGGTCTCAAGGGGCAGCTGGTCCTGGACGACGACGGCAACCAGGTGGAGGGCTACCAGGTCCACCTGGGCGGCGCCCTCGGCCTGGAGGCCGGCTTCGGCCGCAAGGTCCGCGGCCTCAAGGTCACCTCGGCCGGTCTGCCCGACTACGTCGAGCGGGTCGTCAAGAGCTACGAGGAGCAGCGCGAGGACGGCGAGCGCTTCGCGGCGTGGGTCGCCCGGGCGGACGAGAAGAGCCTCTCGTGAGCGAGCGCGCCGCACCGTTCTACTGCCCGTACTGCGGCGACGAGGACCTGTTTCCCAACGAGACGGGCCACGGCGCGTGGGAATGCAGGGCCTGCAACCGGGCCTTCCAGCTGAAGTACCTCGGGCTGCTGGCCCGGGGGGTCCAGTCGGATTCAGCGGGAGGGGACGGGATATGACCACCGATCAAGACGTGCGTCTCACGGCGGAGGAGCTCAAGGAACTGGCCGAGCAGGCGGGCCGGGACCTGGAGGACGCCTCCGCGCCGGACATCCTGCGCTGGGCGGCCGACACCTTCGGCAAGCGGTTCGCCGTGACCTCCTCCATGGAGGACGCGGTCGTCGCCCACCTCGCCTCGCAGGTCTTCCCCGGGGTGGACGTGGTCTTCCTCGACACGGGCTACCACTTCGAGGAGACCATCGGCACCCGTGACGCGGTCGAGGCGGTGATGGACGTCAACGTCATCACCCTGACCCCGCGTCAGAGCGTCGCCGAGCAGGACGCGGAGTACGGCCCGAAGCTCCACGACCGGGACCCGGACCTCTGCTGCGCGCTGCGCAAGGTCAAGCCGCTGGAAGAGGGCCTGACCGCCTACGCCGCATGGGCGACGGGCCTGCGCCGCGACGAGTCCCCGACCCGGGCGAACACCCCGGTGGTCGGCTGGGACGAGAAGCGGCAGAAGGTCAAGGTCTCCCCGATCGCACGGTGGACCCAGGACGACGTGGACGCGTACGTCGCCGAGCACGGCGTACTCACCAACCCGCTGCTGATGGACGGCTACGCCTCCGTCGGCTGCGCCCCCTGCACCCGGCGCGTCGCCGAGGGCGAGGACGCGCGGGCCGGCCGCTGGGCCGGGCGCGGCAAGACCGAGTGCGGACTGCACGGCTGATGACGACCAGCGAAGAACTTACGGAGACAGAGCAGATGAGCGTGAGCGACCAGGGCGCCACCGTGTGGCTGACCGGGCTGCCGAGCGCGGGCAAGACCACCATCGCCTACGCGCTGGCCGAGCGGCTGCGCGCCGAGGGCCACCGCGTGGAGGTGCTCGACGGGGACGAGATCCGCGAGTTCCTCTCCGCCGGCCTGGGTTTCACCCGCGAGGACCGGCACACCAACGTGCAGCGGATCGGCTTCGTCGCCGAACTCCTCGCGAGCAACGGTGTCAAGGCGCTGGTGCCGGTGATCGCACCGTTCGCGGACAGCCGTGAGGCCGTCCGCAAGCGGCACGGCGCCGAGGGCACCTCGTACCTGGAGGTCCACGTGGCCACCCCGGTCGAGGTCTGCTCGGAGCGCGACGTGAAGGGCCTGTACGCCAAGCAGGCGGCGGGCGAGATCTCCGGTCTGACCGGGGTCGACGACCCTTACGAGGCCCCGGAGTCACCGGACCTGCGTATCGAGTCGCACACGCAGACCGTGCAGGAGTCGGCCTCGGCCCTGCACGCGCTGCTCACCGAGAGGGGTCTGGCATGACGACGACCGTCGCACACGTCCACGACGAGACCGACGCGCCCTACGCGCTGTCACACCTCGACGCCCTCGAGTCCGAGGCCGTGCACATCTTCCGTGAGGTGGCGGGCGAGTTCGAGAAGCCGGTGATCCTCTTCTCCGGCGGCAAGGACTCCATCGTCATGCTGCACCTGGCGCTCAAGGCGTTCGCGCCGGCGCCGGTGCCGTTCACGCTGCTGCACGTCGACACGGGCCACAACTTCCCCGAGGTGCTGGAGTACCGCGACCGCACGGTCGCCCGGCACGGCCTGCGCCTGCACGTGGCCTCCGTCCAGGAGTACATCGACGCCGGCAAGCTGCGCGAGCGCCCCGACGGCACCCGCAACCCGCTCCAGACCGTTCCGCTGACGGAGGCGATCCAGCGGCTGAAGTTCGACGCCGTGTTCGGCGGCGGCCGCCGGGACGAGGAGAAGGCCCGCGCCAAGGAGCGCGTCTTCTCCCTGCGCGACGAGTTCTCCCAGTGGGACCCGCGCCGCCAGCGCCCCGAGCTGTGGCAGCTCTACAACGGCCGCCACGCACCCGGCGAGCACGTGCGCGTCTTCCCGCTCTCCAACTGGACCGAGCTGGACGTCTGGCAGTACATCGCCCGCGAGGGCATCGAGCTGCCGGAGATCTACTTCGCCCACGAGCGCGAGGTGTTCCTGCGCAACGGCATGTGGCTGACGGCCGGCGAGTGGGGCGGCCCGAAGGAGGGCGAGACGCCCGAGACGCGTCTCATCCGCTACCGCACCGTCGGCGACATGTCCTGCACCGGCGCGGTGGACTCCGACGCCACCACGCTGGACGCCGTGATCGCCGAGATCGCCGTCTCCCGGCTCACCGAGCGGGGCGCGACCCGCGCCGACGACAAGATGTCCGAGGCCGCGATGGAAGACCGCAAGCGCGAAGGGTACTTCTAGAAATGACCTCCACCACAGAGCAGTTCGCCGATCTGGCGGCGACCACGCTGCTGCGCTTCGCGACCGCCGGTTCCGTCGACGACGGCAAGTCCACCCTGGTGGGCCGGCTGCTGCACGACTCCAAGTCGGTCCTGACCGACCAGATGGAGCACGTCGAGGCGGTCTCCCAGGCCCGCGGCCAGGAGGCTCCCGACCTCGCGCTGCTCACCGACGGCCTGCGGGCCGAGCGGGAGCAGGGCATCACCATCGACGTCGCGTACCGCTACTTCGCCACCGCGCGCCGCCGGTTCATCCTCGCGGACACCCCGGGGCACGTGCAGTACACCCGCAACATGGTCACCGGCGCCTCCACCGCCGACCTGGCCGTGGTCCTGGTCGACGCCCGCAACGGCGTGATCGAGCAGACCCGCCGGCACGCGGCCGTCGCGGCCCTGCTGCGCGTCCCGCACGTGGTCCTGGCCGTCAACAAGATGGACCTGGTGGGCTACGAGGAGTCGGTCTTCGCGGCGATCGCCGAGGAGTTCACCGCGTACGCCTCGGACCTGGGCGTCCCGGAGATCACCGCGATCCCGATCTCGGCCCTGGCCGGGGACAACGTGGTGGAACCGTCCGCCAACATGGACTGGTACGGCGGCCCGACGGTGCTGGAGCACCTGGAGACCGTCCCGGTCAGCCACGACCTCACGGCCTGCCCGGCACGTTTCCCGGTGCAGTACGTGATCCGTCCGCAGTCCGCCGAGCACCCCGACTACCGCGGCTACGCGGGCCAGATCGCCTCCGGCGTGCTGCGCGTCGGCGAGGCCGTGACCGTGCTGCCCTCGGGCCGCACCAGCGTGATCGCGGGCATCGACGCGCTCGGTGAGAGCGTCGACATCGCCTGGGCCCCGCAGTCGGTGACGGTGCGTCTGACGGACGACATCGACATCTCGCGCGGCGACCTGATCGCGCCGTCCGCGAACGCCCCGGCCACCACGCAGGATGTCGAGGCGACGGTCTGCCACGTGGCGGACCAGCCGCTGGCCGTCGGCGCCCGGGTGCTGATCAAGCACACGACGCGCACGGTCAAGGCGATCGTCAAGGAGATCCCCTCGCGGCTGACCCTGGACGACCTGTCCCAGCACCCGAACCCCGGGCAGCTGGTGGCCAACGACATCGGCCGCGTGGTCGTCCGTACCGCCGAGCCCCTCGCGCTCGACGCGTACGCCGACTCGCGCCGCACCGGATCCTTCCTGCTCATCGACCCTGCCGACGGCACCACCCTGGCGGCGGGCATGGCGGGCGAGTCCTTCGCCTCCAAGGCCGAGACAAACGTCCAGGCCGACGAGGAAGGTTGGGACTTCTAACTTATGATTTCCGACATCTATTCGACCTTCGCGAAGGAGGGCGGCCGCGTGGGCAGCGGTGCTCTCGGCAGCGGCCAGGGAGGGGTTGCGCGATGTGCGCGATGACGTACGCGCACCGCATGCGCGCCCGCACCCCCCACCAGCCGTACCCGCCACTGCTCCGCAAACGAAGACGTGCGTCATGAGATGACGCCGTCACGAGAGGAAGTCCTCCCGTGCCTGCCACCGCCAGCACCCGCACCGCCCTCCGCCGCGGCATCGTCGCCGCTGCCGCTCTGCCGCTCCTGATCGGTGCGCTCGCTTCCTGCGGCTACGGTTCCCAGGCGAAGAAGGAAGACGCCAAGACCAACGTCGCGGCCACCGACGGCAAGAAGCTGTCGGCCGCCGAGGTCCGCATCGGGTACTTCCCGAACCTGACGCACGCCACCGCGCTGGTCGGCATCCAGGAAGGCCTGATCGAGAAGGAACTGAACGGCAC
>NZ_JBSGXU010000033.1:0-58543 GCF_053610205.1 Streptomyces sp. NPDC054932
GCCGTTGTACTGGACGTACTGCGGTGCTCCGACAACGCGGCGAGGTGCGGTGCCGGGCGGCGCGGGCCCGGCAAGATCCGAAAGAGACGGCCTAGTCGCCTTCCTCGATCCCGATGGACTCGGCCAGGTTCTTGTGGGCCCGGCCCGTCTCGCCCTGGCGCTCGCCCTGTTCCAGGAGAACGGCGGCGATCGCGTCGAGTTTGCGTTGGATCGCGTGCTCGGCCCGGCGTTCGGAGTTCTTCAGCAGGGCCAGGAGCAGCAGGGCGATCGCGCCCATCGCGTCGCCGAACAGGTGCTGCCAGCTCGTGTCCAGGTGGGCGAGGTGGGCGGCGACGAAGGCGGCCACCAGCAGGGCGCAGAACACGGAGAAGGCGGGCGAGCTGGTGAAGTTCGAGGCCAGCTCCGCCAGCTTCTCGAATGGTCCGAGCCGCCCCTGGCCGCCCTTCTTCGCGGGATGTTCGAAGGCCATGGTGTGCACGTGCCCGCTCGGGCCGCACCCCATCCCCTTCTGGCCGGTCAAGCACCCGACCGGCCCAGATCGGGGGCTGACCGTACGGTCACCTGGCCCACCCGGCCCCTACGGTCACTTCGCCCGTACCGGCGCCCACAGGCTGACGCTCCACACGTCCCCGTGCCCCACATGAGAGCCCCGCTCCTCTTCCTCGTCGTCCACGACGATCACCGAGACGTTGGACGCGGCCGCCCGGTATTCGAGGAAGCCGCCCTGGTCACCGACCGTCAGTTCCGGGGCTCCGGGGACGCGCCCGAGCTCCTCCCGCACGTCCGCCCAAGCGACGTGGCGGGGGAACCCGACCCCCGTCGTGCGCGCCCATTCCCGCGCCATGCCCCGGCCGGACGCGAGCCGGTGCAGCTCGATGGAGCCGCCGGACATGACCCACTCGTCGCCGGGGTTGAAGTAGAACTCGACGAATCCGTAGTCGCGGCGCAGCGACTCCCCTTCCTCGTCGACCACGTCGACGAAACGGTGGCGAATCGCCCGGTCGACCTCGCCGAGCGTGGAGCCGATGCCGATCCCGTGCAGACGGCCGGTCCTGAGGAACGAGGCGAGGAAGTCGATGCCGGTCACGGCCAGTTCTCCGATGTGTCGTGCAGGGCTTTGCTCCATTGTGTCCGGCGCACCGGCGACCGGGGTCGAGGGCTCGGCCAGGTCCTCCCGGTAGAGGCGCGCCTCCGGAAGCAGCAGGCGGACTCCTCGGTGGATCACCACGGAGAAGGCCGCCGCTTCGCCCGGTGGCACGATGCGTGCCGAGAGGTCCGCGGCCAGTTGGCCGAGCGGGCTCCTGAGCCGGTATCTGAACGTTCGTATCACTGCACTCACTTGACGAGCCTTCTGGACTGCGGGGTTCCGCCTTGGCTCTCCCCGCTCATTGCCGCGGCAGGCCGACGGGGCCGGAGACCGGAAACCGTTGAATGTGATCCGCGAAGTACGCAGGATGGCCCTGAGCGAGGGAGGTCCGTCATCACGTCCGTCGAAGTGACCACGCGGACCGTGCGCGCCGAGGACGGTGCCACGGCCCAGGTCCGGCTCCACCGCAGGCCCGGGGACCCGACGGCCCCGGTGCTGGTGTGTCTGCCCGCCATGGGCACCAGGGCCGTCTCCTACACCCCGCTCGCGGAGGCCCTCGTACGGGCGGGGTTCCAGGTGGCCGTCGGTGAGTTGCGGGGGCAGGGCACGAGCTCGGTCCACGTGCGGCGCGGGGTGCGCTACGGCTACCACGAGATGGTGACGTACGACTGCCCCGCGCTCTTCCGGGCGGTCGAGGACGCCTTCCCCGGGGCGCCGCGCCATCTGCTGGGGCACAGCCTCGGCGGGCAGCTCGGCACGCTCTACCTGAGTCAGGAGCCGCACATGGCCGCGGGCGCCGTCCTGGTCGGCGCCCCGTCCTGCCACTACCGCGGCTGGCCCTTCCCACAGAGCCTGGGCATGCTCGCGGGGTTCCAGCTCGCGGCCGCCTTCGCCTCGGTGTACGGGTACTTCCCGGGCCGGCGCATCAAGGTGCTGGGGAACGACTCGGCGCAGGTCCTGCGTGACATGGCCACCCAGGTCCGAACGGGCCGCTACGACGTGCCGTCCTCACCGGTGGACTTCGAGCCCTGGCTGGCCAGGATGGACCTCCCGGTGCTGGCGGTGGCCGTCAGGGGCGACGGGATGGCCCCGGCCGCCGGGGTGCGGGGGCTCGCCGACAAGCTCACGAGCGCGCGGGTGACGCACTGGGAGCTCGTACTCGGCGATCGCACGCTGGGCGGCAGGCACTACGGCTGGATCCGCGACAACGCCGCGCTCGTCGAACGGGTACGCGCCTTCGTGGACCGGGCCTGACGCCCTCCCCCGGTCCGTTCACCCGGTCCGTTCACCCGGTCCGCCCCCGGCGCGTCAGCCGAGGCGGGCCGGGGAGGAGGCCCCGGGGGCCAGCAGCCGCGGGGTGCCGCTGCCGTCGGCGGGCACGGTCCACAGGTCCGTGCTGTCGGCGGCGCCGTCGGTGGGCAGGCCGTAGGCGAGCGTACGGTCGTCGAGCCAGGCGGCCTGGTCGTCCACGCTGCGCTTCTCCGCGAGCGCGTGCTCGCGCAGCGTCCCGAGGTCCATCACGTGCTCGCGCCAGAGCGAGGCTCCGGCGCGGACGCGCTTCTTGTACGCGATGCGCGTCTCGTCCGGGGACAGGGACGGGCATTCGACGTTCTTGGCGAGGGTGGTGACCTTGCGCCCCGAGATCGAGCCCCTGACCAGGTGGGTCTCGCCGCCGGTGGAGAGGGTGGCGTAGAAGGTGTCGTCGTCCTTGGAGAAGGTGACGCCCCAGAAGTTCACGTCCTGGGCGCGGTGCTCCCGGCCGTCCATGGAGATGGCGAACTCCTCCAGGTTGGGCTCCAGCTTCCAGGTGCGGGTGTCCACGATCGCGGTACGGGTGGAGAAGAAGGCGGCGCCGTAGGACTCCCCGGACACGAAGACGGTCCAGGCGGCGAACCGGCCGCTGGGCGAGACACGGGCCCGGCTGGGGGTGCCCGCCAGGGGGAAGCTGCGCAGTGTGCGCAGCTCGGCGTCGACGATCACGGCCTTGTTGTCCTGGGCCAGCGCGCCCGGTGCGGAGCGCAGGCAGACCCCGGTGCCCGCGGCGGCGTGGAAGCGCTGGCAGCTCAGGTCGGACGCGGTGCGCTCGGAGTCGGGCGCGTCGGCGGGGACCGAGGCGAGGGCCCCGCGGTGCGGGCCCTGCCCGCCGTTGAGGAAGGCCAGGGAGCCGGGCCGGGTCAGCGTGACGGCGCCCGCGGCGACCGTCGGGCCGCCCGCCGACGGCTTGTCGTCGCGGGAGGCCGCGCGCAGCACCAGCGCGGCGGCGAGGCCGCCGAGCAGCAGCACCGCCACCGCGAGGACGAGCAGGCGGCGTGACTTCGACAGCGTCATCTGGGGGGCCTCACGGGCTTCGGGTTCGGGTTCGGGCTCGGTTCGCGTCGGGTGGTGTCGTCCGGCGCCGCCGGACGCAGGACGAAGCCGGCGACGGCCGCGCAGCACAGCAGGCCCGCTGCGGCGGCGGCCAGTGCCGGGCCGGTGCCCCACAGCGTCCACGCC
The DNA here is from genome assembly GCF_053610205.1 of Streptomyces sp. NPDC054932. Taxonomy (NCBI): domain Bacteria; kingdom Bacillati; phylum Actinomycetota; class Actinomycetes; order Kitasatosporales; family Streptomycetaceae; genus Streptomyces; species Streptomyces sp. NPDC054932. The sequence goes on from NZ_JBSGXU010000033.1 coordinate 3,581, forward strand.
CCGCCGAAGGCCAGCGAGCAGCCGAAGCGGGCCAGCGCCTGGCCGGTGCCGACCAGGGCCAGGCCGGTGGCGCGCAGTTCCCCGGGGACGGTGGCGGCTACGGCGGCGGGCAGCACGCCGTCGGTGGCGGCGTAGAACATGCCGTGCAGGGCGAGGACGAGGTAGGGCAGCGCCGGCCAGGCGGGGGCCCACAGCAGCAGCGCGTAGCCGGCCAGCAGGAGGGCGTGCCCGGCGAGGAACACGGTGCGCCGGCCGATCCGGTCGGCGAGGGCCCCGGCGGGTACGGCGAGCAGCAGGAACACGGCGGCCGTGCCCAGCGGCAGGAGCGGGAACCACTGGTCGCCGATGCCGGTGCGGCGTTGCAGGAGGAGGTAGACGAAGGCGTCGCTGACGGTGGTCAGGCCCAGCAGGACGGCGCAGATCGCCAGGTTGCGCAGCCGGGGCAGCCGCAGCAGGCCCAGTGCGTCGCGCAGCCGGACGGGGGTCGGCCGGTCCGGGGCAACGGCACCTTCCACGGCCCGGTCCGGCCGGGTCCGGGGCCGGGTCGAGGGCCGGGTCCCGGTTTCTGCGTCCCCGGACGGGACGAAGAGCATGAGCACCACGACGCCCAGCACCGCGATGCAGGCGCTGACGCCGAAGACGGCGTCGTACCCGTCGACCGCGACGCTCAGGATCAGGAAGGCGGCGAGCGGACCGAGCAGCGCCCCGGTGGTGTCCATGGCCCGGTGCACACCGAAGGCGCGCCCTTGTAACTCGGGTGGTGTGGACAGGGATATCAGCGCGTCGCGCGGGGCGGTGCGCAATCCCTTGCCGGTGCGTTCCAGGGTGAGGATCACGCTGATCGGGCCCAGGCTGTGGGCGAGGAGCAGCAGTGGCTTGCACAGGGCGGAGAGGCCGTAGCCGATGCCGGCGATCAGCTTGTGGTTGCGGACCCGGTCGGCGAGGTGGCCGCCGGTCAGCTGCACGAGCGCGCTGACCCCGTTGTAGACGCCGTCGAGCGCCCCGAAGCCGAGGGGACTGAGGCCCAGCCCGGCGATCAGGTACAGGGGCAGGACGGCGGTGACCATCTCGGAGGAGATGTCGGTGATCAGGCTGACCGTGCCCAGTGCGAGAACGGTCCCGGCGACGGCGGGAGCCCGGACGGGTCCCCGGTCCGGAGCGGTCTTCGCGCCCGCGGGCGCGGAGCGGTCCGCGAGGTACATGCTCTGGAGCTCCCGGTGCTGACGGACTGAGTTCACTCGAACGTGCGAGTGGAACCCTAATGGTTGTACGGGCCAACAGTGGGGCGTACGAAGGGATTCGGCCGCATCCCCCGAGGCCGGCCCCCTCGCCCCGCTCAGCCCTGCCGGCTGCTCTCGTCCCGCAGCCAGGTGGAGAAGTCCTGGTTGCGGATGGCCCTGCGGGAGCCCCGGCGGGCCGCGAGCGCGGCCACCACGAACACCACCACCCCGGGCAGCAGCGCCGGCCGTTCCTTCACCAGGGCGCGCAGATCGGCCGTGCCGGTGCGCGCGGACGGCGCGCCGGCCCCCTCCGGCGCGCGCTCCGACATCTGCTCCGCCGGCCGCGCTGCGTCCCGCTGCGACGCCTGGAAGCGCTCGAACTCGGCCGAGGAGGTCGCCGCACGGATCCGACGCCTGATCAGATCGGACCAGGTGCGGGGCGGGTGGACGACGACCCTCGCCTCCTCGACCACGCGCCGCTCCCCCGGCCCGAACGCCTGCGAGGCGGCCAGGTCGTCGGCCATCAGCGGGGGGAGCGCGGCGATCCGCGCGTGCCCCGCCTCGGACACGGCGATGACCCCCCGGCCGAACAGGCCCTCGCGGACGGCGGGCAGCCGCTGCCACACCCGGTAGTAGGCCCGGACCGGCCAGGCGCAGCCGGCCAGCGGGATGTCCCGGCCGGGGGCGGCGGCCAGGAGGGCCGGGCTCCGGTCGAGGGCGCCCGTGAGGGCCCGTACGTCGGCGGCCCCGACGACGACGTCGGCGTCCACGTACAGCCGGGGGAAGCCCCGCGCGTGCTCGTCGCCGACCCGGAGCGCCCGGTGTTTGGAGGGGGTCGGGATCTCCACCACGCGCACGCGGCCGCCGCGCTCGCCCGCCACCCGGGCGGTGTCGTCCGTACAGCCGTTGCACACCACGACGATGTCGGGTCCGGTCGCCGAGGTGTCGGCCAGGAGCGCGTCGAGGAGCCGGCCGATGACCCGGCCTTCGTTGTGGGCCGGGATCACGATGCTGGTCACCCGGGCAGTATGCACGGTCGAACACCCGCTCCAGGCGATTACGCCAACTCTGCCCGGGGGTAGGCCCGGTGGACTAGATTGAGCGGCGCCGACCGGATTCGGCACGCTTCGGCGACGCCTGGATCCGGAACGGGCAGGTGCGGTAGGCGGTACGGGTTCGGCTGCTTGTGGGGAACAGGCGGTCGGCCGGGGGGCGAAGCACGCGAATCACGTAGAGCATCGGTTGTGGGGGGCCATCACCGTTGAGCAGGTCACGCACGGGACGTGCAGACGTCCGGGCTGCCGTCGACGGCTTTTCCCTCCATCACGCGCGTCCCGGCCATGAGTTGTCGACACGCCGTCCGGCGTGCGCGGAAGGAAGGGGAACGCAGTGAAGGACACCGCGAAGGACGCGGGGCAGGGCGTCGGCGCCACCGGCCGGGGGCCCGCGGCCCCCTTAGGTGTCGCCGTGGTCGGTGCGGGCTACTGGGGCCCCAATCTCGTCCGCAACTTCCAGTCCAGCGAGCAGTTCCGGCTGCGGTGGCTCTGCGACCTGAACGTGGAGCGGGCCCGGCAGGTGCTCGGCGGGTACTCCACGGTCCAGGCGACCGGCGACTACGAGGCGGTCCTCGCCGACCCGGACGTGGACGCGGTCGCGGTGGCCACTCCGGCGGGCACCCACCTGGACGTCGCACTCGCCGCCCTGCGCGCCGGCAAGCACGTCCTCGTGGAGAAGCCGCTGGCCGCCACGTACGAGGACGGTCTGCGGCTGGTGAACGAGGCCGAGGAACGCGGTCTCACCCTGATGTGCGACCACACGTACTGCTACACCCCGGCGGTGGGCCGGATCCGGGAGATGGTCCGCTCCGGTGAACTCGGCGAGATCCACTACGTGGACTCGGTACGGATCAACCTGGGGCTCGTCCAGAAGGACGTCGACGTCCTGTGGGACCTGGCCCCCCACGACCTGTCCGTCCTGGACTTCATCCTCCCCGACCACGTCCAGCCCGTCGCCGTCGCCGCCCACGGCGCCGATCCGATCGGCGCCGGGCAGTCCTGCGTGGCCTATCTGACGCTCCAGCTGAGCACCGGCGCCATCGCGCACGTGCACGTCAACTGGCTCTCCCCGACCAAGGTGCGCACCACCATGGTCGGCGGGTCCAAGCGCACCCTGGTGTGGGACGACCTCAACCCCACCCAGCGCGTCGCGGTGTTCGACCGGGGAGTGGACCTGAGCACCCCGCAGGAGATCGGCGCGGACGAGCGCCGGGACATGCTCGTCTCCTACCGGACCGGCGACATGGTGGCGCCCGCGATCGGTGAGAAGGAGGCCCTGCGCAGCATGGTCGAGGAGTTCGCCGCGTCCATCAGGACGGGCCGGCCTCCGCTGACCGACGGCCGCGCCGGACTGAAGGTGCTGGACATTCTGGAAGCCGCCTCCCGGAGCCTGGAGTTCCGCGGAGCGGTCGTCGGACTGCGCACCGGACGTTGACCGTTCGCATTCCGATCACTTGCAAGACCGTGAACGATTCAGTGGGGGCAGGGCGTTGAGCAGCGTACGAGGCAAGAGGATTCTGGTCACCGGAGGGGCGGGCACGATCGGCTCGCACCTGGTGGACCTGCTGGTGGACAACGGGGCCCGCGAGGTCGTGGTGCTCGACAACTTCGTGCGGGGACGGAGGGCCAATCTGGCCCGTGCCCTGCCGAGCGGCGTGGTGGACGTCGTCGAGGGCGACATCCGCGACGTGGCCGCGGTGCGCAAGGCGACGGAGGGTGCCGAGCTGGTCTTCCACCTCGCCGCCATCCGGATCACCCAGTGCGCGGAGGAGCCGCGGCTGGCGAACGAGGTCATGGTGGACGGCACGTTCAACGTGCTGGAGGCGGCGGCCGCCGCCGGAGTGGGCAAGGTGATCGCCTCGTCCTCCGCCTCGGTCTACGGCCTGGCCGAGCAGTTCCCGACCACCGAGCGCCACCACCCGTACAACAACGACACCTTCTACGGTGCGGCGAAGGCCTTCAACGAGGGGGTGCTGCGCAGCTTCCACTCCATGTACGGGCTGGACTACGTGGCGCTGCGCTACTTCAACGTGTACGGCCCCCGGATGGACATCCACGGGCTCTACACCGAGGTGCTGATCCGGTGGATGGAGCGGATCGCCTCGGGCGAGCCGCCGCTGATCCTCGGCGACGGCCTGCAGACCATGGACTTCGTCGACGTCCGGGACATCGCGCGCGCCAACCTGCTGGCCGCCGAGTCGGACCTGACCGACGAGGTGTTCAACGTCGCGAGCGGCACCGAGACCAGCCTGCTCCAGCTCGCGCACGGCCTGCTGGAGGCGATGGGCGCCGACGGCCTGGTGCCCGAGCACGGCCCGGCCCGCGCCGTGAACGGCGTCACGCGGCGGCTCGCGGACACTTCTCGGGCCGCGCAGCGGCTCGGCTTCACGGCGGAGATCGACCTGCGCACCGGCCTGCGGGACCTGGTGGACTGGTGGCGGGCCGAGCGGGCCGCGGACACCGGCGCGGCGGCGGCGGAGGCGGGCCGATGAGCGCCCCGGACGCCGCTCCGGCCCGGATCCCGGTGATGGTGCCCTGGCTGGGCGAGGAGGAGGCGAAGGCCGCCGCCGACGCGGTGCTCTCCGGCTGGGTGGCCCAGGGCCCCCGGGTCGCCGAGTTCGAGCGGGCCTTCGCGGACCGGGTGGGTGCCGAGCACGGCATCGCGGTGAGCTCGTGCACCACCGCCCTGCACCTGGCCCTGATCGCGCTGGACCTCGGTCCGGGCGACGAGGTGATCGTCCCCTCGCTGTCGTTCATCGCCACGGCCAACGCGGTGCGCTACGTGGGTGCGCGGCCGGTGTTCGCGGACGTCGAGGAGGCCACCGGCAACCTCACCCCGGCCACCGTGGACGCGGTCCGCACGCCCCGTACGAAGGCGGTGCTCGCCGTCCACCAGGGCGGGGTGCCCGCGGACGTGCACGCGCTGCGCGCGGCGTGCGCCGGATGGGACCTCGCCCTGGTGGAGGACGCCGCCTGCGGCATCGGCGCGACGGTCGGCGGCAAGTCGGTCGGCCAGGGCGCGCTGCTCGCCGCCTGGTCCTTCCACCCCCGCAAGGTGATCACCACCGGCGAGGGCGGCATGGTGACCACGGACGACGCGCAGTGGGCGGAGCGGCTGCGCCGGCTGCGCGAGCACGGCATGAACGTGTCCGCCGCGCAGCGGCACGCCAGCAGCAAGCCGATCGTCGAGAGCTATCTGGAGGTCGGCTACAACTACCGGATGACCGACATCCAGGCAGCGGTCGGCCTGGTGCAGCTCGGCAGGCTGGACGAGATCGTGGCCCGGCGGCGCTCGCTCGCCGCCCGGTACGCGCAGCTGCTGGGCGGGGTCCCCGGTCTGCGCCCGGTCCGGGACCCCGCGCACGGCCAGGGCAACTTCCAGTCGTACTGGGTGCTGCTCGCGGAGGACTTCCCGGTCGGCCGGGACGAACTGCTCGCGGTGCTCTCCGAGGCCGGGATCTCGGCCCGGCGCGGAATCATGGCCTCGCACCTGGAGCCGGCGTACGCGGGCCACGGCGCGGCCCCGCTGCCGGTCACCGAGAGGATCAGCCGCGACTCCCTGATCCTGCCGATGTTCCACACCATGACGGACGACCAGCAGGACCGGGTGGTGACGGTGCTGCGGGAACAGGCCGGCGGATGAACGGGCCGCAGGGCACCGAGGACCTGCTGATCGTCGGCGCGGGCGGCTTCGCCCGGGAGACCGCCCAGGCGGTCCGGGACGTGGCCGCCGCCGACGTGGCGCGGGGCCGTCCGCCGCGGTGGCGGCTCGTCGGACACCTCGACGACGATCCGGCCCTGGCGGGCCGGGACGTGGACGGGGTGCCGGTGCTGGGCGGCAGCGAGCGGGTGCACGAGCTGTGGGCCGCCCGCGTGGTGGTCTGCGTGGGCAGCCCGCGCGACTACGCGGTACGCGCCCGTGTGGTGCGGCGCCTGGGACTGCCCGTGAACCGCTACGCGACGGTGGTCCACCCCACGGCGGTGGTGTCGGCGTCCTCGATGCTCGGCGCGGGCTCGGTGCTGCTCGCGCACTGCGTGCTGACCGCCGCCGTCCGGGTGGGGTCCCACGTGGCCGTGATGCCGCAGGTGGTCCTCACCCACGACGACGCGGTCGGGGACTTCGCCACGCTCGCCTCCGGGGTGCGCCTCGGCGGCGGGGTGCGGCTGGGCCGGGGGGCCTATGTGGGTGCGGGCTCGCTGGTCCGCGAGTGCACGACGGTCGGCGCCTGGTCGCTGACCGGTATGGGAAGCACGGTCCTGGCCGATGTGCCGCCCGGCGAGGTGTGGGCCGGGAGCCCGGCCCGGCGGCTGCGCGCGGCGGACGCCCCGGCGCTCGACGAGCTGCGGACCGATGGGGAGATGACCGGCCGGTGGCCGGGGACACGGATGGGGAGCACAGTCGCATGAACCAGATACCGCTCGTCGACCTCAAGGCGGCGCACGCCGAGGTGGCGGAGGAATTACGGGCAGGATTCGACCGGGTGCTCGCCGACACCGCCTTCATCGGCGGCGCGGAGGTCCGCGCGTTCGAGCGCGAGTACGCCGAGTTCGCCGGCGTCGGGCACTGCGTGGGGGTCGCCAACGGCACCGACGCCCTCGAACTGGCCCTGCGGGCCGGCGGGGTGGGCGTCGGCGACGAGGTGGTGCTGCCCGCGAACACCTTCATCGCCACCGCGGGCGCCGTCGCCCGGATCGGCGCCCGGCCGGTGCTGGTCGACTGCCTCCCCGACACCCTGCTGATGGACCCGCGGGCCGCCCTGGAGGCGGTGGGCGAAGCCACCCGCGCGGTCGTCCCCGTACACCTCTACGGGCAGTGCGCCGACACCGCGGCGCTCGTGGCGGGGTTGCCGGCGCACGTGCGGATCGTCGAGGACGCCGCGCAGAGCCAGGGTGCGACCCGGGACGGCCGCTCCCCCGGCAGCGGGGGCATCGCCGCGACCAGCTTCTACCCGGGCAAGAACCTGGGCGCGTACGGAGACGCGGGCGCGGTGGTCACCGACGACGAGGAGAGCGCGGACCTGGTCCGGGCCCTGGCCAACCACGGCGGCATCGCCAAGTACCGGCACGACGTCGCCGGGTTCAACAGCCGGCTGGACGGTCTGCAGGCCGTGGTCCTGCGGGCGAAGCTGGCCCGGCTGGCGGAGGGGAACGAGGCCCGCCGGGCCGCCGCCGCCCGCTACGACGAGCTGCTCGGCGAGCTCGCCGCCGCCGGGCGGATCACCCTGCCGGTCACGGCGCAGGGCAATGTCCACGTGTGGCACCTGTACGTCGTACGGGTCGCCGGAGCGGACCGCGACACCGTCGTGGGCAAGCTCAACGCGGAGGGCATCGGCGCGGGCGTGCACTATCCCGCCCCGGTCCACCTCACTCCGGCCTTCGGCCACCTCGGCCACGGCCGCGGCGACTTCCCGCACGCCGAACAGGCGGCGGACCGGATGCTCTCGCTCCCCCTCTTCCCGCAGATCACCGCTGCCCAGCAGCAGCGGGTCGTGGACACGCTCCGCGACGCCCTGCGCTGACCCCGCGCCCCGCGTGCATACGTAAACAATGAGGTCCAGATGAACAAACGGACAAGGTTGCTCCGGTACGGTCTCTTCACCGTCATCGCGGCCTTGATGGCCACGGTCCTGCCGCCGGCGGCGGTGGCCGGTGCGGCTGATCCCTGCGGTCCCACCACGAACGCGATCGTGTGCGAGAACTCCAAGCCCGGCACGCCGATGGAGGACTGGTTCGCACCCAGCGCGTACGGCGACATCAAGGGCTTCCCGGCCCAGACGAGTGTCCAGGCCGGCGAGACCGTGCAGTTCAAGATCCAGTCGCCGACGGCGTACAAGGTCTCGGTCTACCGCCTCGGCCACTACGGGGGCAGCGGCGCGCGCCTGATGTCGACCGCCGCCCAGGCGGCCCAGACGTACCCGGCGAACTTCCCGGCGGGCGGGAATCCGGCGACCTGCGCGAAGAAGGCCGCCACCGGCCTGGTCGACTGCGGCAACTGGCCCGTCACCGCGACGTGGACGGTGCCGGCCGATGCCGTGTCCGGGCTCTACGTCGTCAACTTCGACCAGGCGGACGGCAACGGCGTGATGCCCTACCCGTTCGTCGTCCGCAACGACTCCAGCCACTCCGACATCGTGGTGCAGACCAGTGACCAGACCTGGCAGGCCTACAACAACTACGGCGGCCAGGACCTGTACGACGGCGGCGGCCCCGCCCCGGACGGGCGGGCGTACGAGGTCAGCTACAACCGGCCCATGGACATCGGCGGGGACAACGGGATCTACGGGTCCGAGTTCCAGATGGTCGCGTGGCTGGAGCGCAACGGCTACGACGTGAGCTACATGACCGGCATCGACATGTCGGTCCGCGGCGCGACCCTGCTGCAGAACCACAAGGTGTTCATGTCCTCCGGGCACGACGAGTACTGGACCCAGGACCAGTTCACCAACGCGCTGAACGCGCGCCGCGCCGGGCAGCACCAGACGTACTTCGCGGGCAACGAGATCTTCTGGAAGACCCGGCTCGCCCCGAGCATCGACGGGGCGAACACCGCCAACCGGACCCTGGTCTCGTACAAGGAGACCAAGCTCTCCTTCCCCCAGCCGAACGGCATCCCCGACCCGAGCGGAATCTGGACGGGCACCTTCATGGACCCGGCCAGCGCCACGGGCGGACGGCCCTTCCAGCCGCAGAACCAGCTGACCGGCTCGATGTTCAGCGTCAACGGCTACCGCAGCGACGCGATCACCGTGCCCGGCACCTTCGCCAAGCAGCGGCTGTGGCGCAACACCACGGTCGCGAACCTCACCCCCTCGCAGACCGCCACGTTCCCGCAGGGCACGCTGGGCTACGAGTGGGACAGCGACGTGGAGAACGCCAGCCGGCCGGCCGGGCAGATCACGATGTCCTCCACCACGGTGGACATCGAGGACGGCAAGCTCCTCAAGGACTACGGCAACACGTACGGGAACGGCACGGCGACGCACAGCCTGGTCGCCTTCCGCGACCAGACCTCGCACGCGCTGGTGTTCGGCGCGGGCACGGTGCAGTGGTCCTGGGGCTTGACCAACATGCCCACGAGCAACCCGGACGACGCCGTGGTCACCGCGGACAAGCGCATGCAGCAGGCCACGGTGAACGTCTTCGCCGACATGGGCGTCCAGCCCAAGTCCCTGCAGAGCGACCTGGTCGCCTCCACCGCCTCCACGGACACCGTGGGCCCGGCGGTCACGGTGACCAGTCCCGCGGCGAACGCGACCGTACCGGCGCTGCGGCCCGTGACCATCACGGGCACGGCCGCCGACACCGGCGGCGGCGTCGTCGCCCGGGTGGAGGTGTCCACCGACGGCGGGACGACCTGGAAGGCGACCACCGGCCTGGCGTCCTGGAGCTACACGTGGACCCCGACCGTCCCGGGCGCCGCGCAGATCAAGGTGCGCGCGGTGGACGACAGCGTCAACATCGGCGCCACCACCACCGTGCCGCTGACCGTGGGACCCCAGCAGTGCCCCTGCACCGTGTGGCCCGCCGCGGCCGTCCCGGGCACCGTCAACGCCGGTGACGGCAGCGCCGTCGAGCTCGGCGTGAAGATCCGTTCCTCCGTGGCCGGTTCGATCACCGGCGTCCGCTTCTACAAGTCCCCCGCCAACACCGGCACCCACACCGGCAGCCTGTGGAGCAGCTCCGGCCAGCGCCTGGCCACCGGCACCTTCACCAACGAGACGGCCTCCGGCTGGCAGCAGCTGAACTTCGCCACCCCGGTCCCGGTCAAGGCGAACACCACTTACATCGCCTCCTACTTCGCCCCGCACGGCGGTTACTCCTTCGACACCACCTTCGCCGGCGGCGCCGCGGGCCTGGCCCCGCTCACCGCGCTCAAGAGCGGTACGGACGGCGGCAACGGCGTCTACCGCTACAGCGGCACGGGCGGCTTCCCGTCCACCGCCTCGTCCGGCAGCAACTACTGGGTGGACGCGGTCCTGGACACCGCCACCGCGAGCACGACCCCGCCCAGCGTCACCGCCACCTCGCCGCAGTCGGCGGCGACCGGCACCCAGATCACGGCGGCCGTGACGGCCACCTTCAGCAACGCCATCGACGTGGACACGCTGGTGTTCTCCGTCAAGGACTCCGGCGGCGCCACCGTCGCGGGCACCAAGGTGCTGGGCGCGTCGAACAGCGCGACCTTCACCCCGTCCTCCGAACTGGCCCTGAACTCCACCTACACGGCGTCGGTCCAGGCCGCCGACCTGTGGGGCAACGCCATGGCCGCGCCGGTCACCTGGAACTTCACCACGAGCGCGAGCCCGCCGACGGTGAACTGCCCCTGCACGCTGTGGAACAGCGCGGCGACACCGAGCACCGCCAACGTCGGCGACGATGCCAACTCCGTGGAACTGGGCACCCGTTTCCAGTCCGCGGTGAACGGCTACATCACCGGCGTCACCTTCTACAAGGGCCCCGGCAACACCGGTACGCACACCGGCAGCCTGTGGTCCGCCACCGGCACCCTGCTGGCCACCGGCACCTTCGGCAGCGAGACCCTGACCGGCTGGCAGCAGCTGCAGTTCGCCACCCCGGTGCCCATCACCGCGGGCACCACCTACGTGGCCTCGTACCACGCGCCCAACGGCAACTACTCGGTGGACGGCGGCTACTTCACCGGCGCGCACCGGTCCTATCCGCTGGTGGCCCCGGCCGACACGGCCGGGAGCGCCAACGGGCTCTACAAGTACGGGTCGGCCACGGCCTTCCCGTCGAACACCTTCGGCTCGGTGAACTACTGGGTCGGCCCGATCTTCTCCACCACCGCGCCGGCCGCCCCGCAGTCCGGGCTGTCCACGGAGGTGAGCGGGCAGTGAGCACGGTCAGCGTGGTGATCCCCTGCTACAAGTACGGCCACTTCCTGGCGGACTGCGTCAAGAGCGTGCTGGACGAGCAGGAGGGCGTCGACGTCCGGGTCCTGATCATCGACGACGCCTCGCCCGACGACTCCGCGGAGGTCGCCCGCGCGCTGGCGGCCGCCGACCCGCGGATCGAGGTACGGGTCCACGAGAGCAACAAGGGCCACATCGCCACCTACAACGAGGGCCTGCTGGAGTGGGCCGACGGGGACTACGTCGCCCTGCTGTCGGCGGACGACCGGCTGGTCCCCGGGGCCCTGGTGCGCGCCGCCGCCCTGCTCGACGCCCATCCGGAGGCGGGTTTCTGCTACGGCAGGCCGCTGCGGTTCCTGCACGGCGGGCCGCTGCCGGCGGCCCGCACCCGGAGCACCGGATCGGTCGTCTACCCCGGACGGTGGTGGCTGGACCGGCGGTTCCGGGAGGGCACCGGGTGCATCACCTCACCCGAGGTGGTCGTCCGCACCAGCCTGCAGCGCAAGGTCGGGGGCTACGATCCCGAGCTGCCGCACGCGGGTGACATCGAGATGTGGATGCGGCTCGCGGCGCACGCCGACGTGGGCTACATCCGGGGTGCAGACCAGGCCTTCTACCGGGTCCACGGCAACAACATGTCCACCACGGACTTCGGCGGACAGCTCGACGACCTGCGCCAGCGGCTCGTCGCCTTCGACTCGGTGCTCGACAAGTGCGGCGGGCTGCTGCCGGGTGCCGAGCGGCTGGCGCTGTCGGCGCGCACCCGGCTCGCCCGGTACGCGCTGCGGCGCGCCTACCGGGCGTACGACCGGGGACGCACCGCGGTGGTACCGGTGGACGAGCTCGTGGAGTTCGCGGCCGAGTGCCTGCCCGGGGACTACACGAAGCTGGCCGAGTACCGGGCGCTGCTCAGGCGCCGGCGCATCGGGGCGCGCACCATGCCCTACCTCCAGCCGCTCGTGCTCTCGGCCGTTGCCGACCGGGGGCGCGAGTGGCTGTGGTGGCGCTCCTGGAAGCGTCGAGGGATTTGATGATCGGACCGCTTCGTTCAGCGGGTCGCCCCGGCGAGGGGCGCCCGCTCGGGCTCCTCGGCCCGGATCACCGGACCGGCGTCGGCGGAGTTGCGCCGGCGCCGGCTCCGGCGTGTCAGGAGCCGGTCGGCCCACAGGGCCGCGACCACGCCGCCGACCGCACCCAGCAGGGCCGCTCCGGCGAGGCCGCGGCTCTTGGTGCCGGTCTGCACCACCGCGGTGGGCGGCACCAGGAGCGTCACGCTCATCCGCGCGGAGTCCGGGACGCCCTGCTGCGTCTGCATGTCCGTCAAGTGCTTCGTGTAGATCTCGATGATCTTCCGTACGGCCATGTCGGCTGCGGCCGGGTCGGCCTGCTCCGCCTGGATCTGGAGCGAGGGGATCAGATAGCGGGGGGTGACGCTGGTGCCGCTGTTCCGCGGGATCAGCCGGTAGGTGCCGTGCACTCCCGCGGCGCGGAGCTCCTCGGCCCCCGCGGGCGAGTCCAGCTGCTGCACGGCCGCGTAGGAGACGGCGGCCAGCGGTGGCTGCAGATTGGCCAGTTGGTTGGGCTGGTTGTCCGTCACCGGCGGCTTGAGCACGACGATCGCCGTACTCAGGTACGTCTGGGTGGGGTGCAGCACTTGCAGGGCCCCTGCGGCCGCGAGCACCGCCGCCACGACCAGGACGTACCAGCGCCGACGCAGCGCACGGACCAACTCACCAGGCGACACAGGGATATTCCTTCCGTTGTGACCGATCTTTCCAGGACACGGGTAGGTCCGCCATCAATTGCGTTTCCCTCGCGGGGTGTTCATGAGCATCGGTGAGATCGTCGCGGTGCTCCGGCGCCGCTGGTACGTGATGGTTCCGCTGACGCTGATCAGTCTGCTCGCGGGGGCTCACCTGTACCGTTCGGTGCCGGTGGCCTACCAGTCGCAGAGCTCGGTGGCGCTGCTCGACTCCACGGCGGTCGCCGAACTGGCCCCCGCCTTCGGCAACCCGATCGCGAACGCCGGCGGCTCCCTGGTGGTCACCGCGGACGTGCTGATCAGAACGCTGTCGGGGACGGACGCGGCACGTGACCTGCACGGCATCGGCGTGACCGACCCCTACACGGTCGGGTTCGCCGCGAACACCTCGGGTCCGATGCTCACGCTGACCGTGACCGGAACCGACCGTGACAAGGTGCTGGAGGAGACCAACAAGCTGACCGCCTTCGCCGGGGAGACGCTCAACGCGCTCCAGGTGGCGGCCAAGGTCAAGCCCGCGTACATGGTGCAGACGGCCCCCGTGGTGCTGCCGCAGACCCCGGTGCCGCAGATGAAGAGCCGCTACCAGCAGGTGCTGGGCGTCGTCATCCTGGGCACCACGGCCGCCTTCACCTTCTCCTTCCTGACGGACAGCCTGCTGGCGGCGCTGCGGCGGCGGCGCGCGTCAGCGGCGCCCGCCCGGGGGCGCGGCCGCCGTAAGCCCTGGGGGCGGCAGCTGGATGCGACCGCCCTGCTGAGCTGCTATCTGGCACTGGCCTTCTTCATCCCCTCGAACCTGACCCTGCCCGGGATGGGCGGGGTGGGCACCCCGGCCAACGTGTTCGCCCTCCTCGGCCTGTTCTGGTACCTGGCGGCCTGGATCACCGGCCGGATCCGGCCGGCCCCCGGGACCCGCCTGCCGCGTGTGGTGATGTGCCTGCTGGCCTTCTCGGTGCTGGCCTCGTACCTCGGGAACGCGATGCGCGGCAGCTCGCACAAGGAGGTCCTGGCGGCGGACCGCGGGCTGATCGGGCTGCTCGTCTGGGTGTCCCTGGTGGTGCTGGTCTCCGCCGGGATCCAGGACCGGGCGCGCCTGGACGTCCTGCTGCGCCGGGCCGTGGTGATGGGGTCGGTGGTGGCCGCCATCGGCTTCTACGACTTCTTCACCGCGACGAACATCGCCGACAGCATCAGCATCCCGGGCCTGAAGTCCAGCGTCGCCCAGATCACCACCCTGGACCGGGGCTCCTTCACCCGGCCGCGGTCCACCACGGCGCAGCCCCTGGAGTTCGGCGGGATGCTCGCCATCATGCTGCCCTTCGCCGTGCAGCAGGCCTTCGATCCGCTGCGGCGGCACCTGCGCGCGTGGCGGCGCTGGGGGCCGGTGGTGCTGATGGGCGGCGCGCTGCCGCTGACCGTGTCGCGTACCTCCATCATCGGGGCGCTCATCGTGATCCTGGTGATGGTGCTGCGCTGGAAGCCGGAGAGGCGGTGGGCCGCGATCGGTCTGCTGATGGGCGCGGTGGCCTGCTTCAAGGTGATCATCCCCGGGCTGATCGGCACCATCACCGCGCTGTTCGGCTCGTTCCTGGCGAACTCCGACAGCAGCACCCAGGCCCGGACGGTCAAGTACAGCGCGATCGTCCCCTATCTCCAGGAACGGCCGCTGTTCGGACGGGGCTTCGGCACCTTCCTGCCCGAGCTGTTCTTCTTCACCGACAACCAGTACATGCTCACTCTGGCGGAAATGGGCCTCGTGGGGCTGGTCGTGCTCCTGGTCCTCCTGTTCACCGGGATCCACCAGGGCGGTGCCATCCGCCGGCTGGCCCGCACCGAGTCCGACCGGGAACTGGGTCAGGCGTTCTTCGCCTCCGCCCTCGTCTCCCTGGTCATCGCCGCCACTTTCGACGCCCTCAGCTTCCCGATGTTCGCCGGGGTGTTCTTCCTGACGATCGCCGCCGGAGGCAGCTACCTCGGGTTCATCCGGCGCGCGGCGCCGGAGCCCGCAACCGTGGAGTTCCCATGCAGTTCACCCAGCCAGCAGACCGCCGACCGGAGCCGGGTGCCGGCCCCGTAGCGGTCCTCGTCGTCACCTGGAACAGTGCCCCGGTGCTGCCCGAGTTCCTCGCCTCGCTGCCCGAGGGCATGGCCGGGCTCGACTGGCGCCTGGTCGTCGCCGACAACGACTCGGCCGACGGCACCGTGGAACTGGTCCGCTCCCTCGCCCCGGACGCGACGGTCGTCCAGACGGGCCGCAACGCGGGCTACGCGGCCGGCGTGAACGCCGCCCTCGGGGCCGCGACCGCGTGGGAGGGCGGCTTCCGGGCGGCCCTGGTCTGCAATCCGGACGTCCGGATGAGGCAGGGCTGCGCCAAGGTGCTCGTGGACGCACTCGGCACGGGCGCACCCGGCGGCGGCCGGGTCGGGATCAGCGTCCCGCTGCTGTACGAGGAGGACGGCCGTACGCTCCTGCTCTCGCTGCGCCGCGAGTCGCGGGTGACCCGGGCACTCGGCGAGGCGGTGCTGGGCAATCGCCGGGCGGGGCGGTTCCCGCTCTGGAGCGAGCTGGTCACCGACCCGTCCGCGTACGGGCGGGCGACGGTCGCGGACTGGGCGACCGGCGCGCTGATGGCCCTGTCCGGGGAGTGCCTGGAGGCGTGCGGGCCCTGGGACGAGTCCTTCTTCCTGTACTCGGAGGAGACCGAGTACTGCCTGCGGGCCCGGGACCTGGGCTTCGTCACCCGGCTGGAGCCCTCGGCCACGGCCACCCATCTCGGCGGGGACTCGCAGGTCTCGCCCCGGCTGTGGACCCTGCTGACGCTCAACCGGGTCCGGCTGTACGGGCGCCGGCACGGGGCGGCGGCGACCGCCGCGTTCCGCGCGGCCGTGCTGCTGCGGGAGACCTCCCGGGCGGCGCTCGGCCGCCCGGCCAGCCGGGCGGCCGCCCGCGCCCTGGTCAGCCCGTCCGCACTGCGGGCCACGCCCGGGCCGTGACGCCTCCCGGGCCGCCTCAGGGGGTGGGCGGACGGATTCCGGTGAGCTTGTCGGGGTTGGTGACCGAGAAGACGCCGGTGATCCGGTCCCCCTCGGGGGACAGGTCCACCACGACGACGGCGAGCGGACTGCCGTCGGCGAAGACGAGCGCGCCGGGGTCGCCCGCCACCCGGCGGTAGCGCAGGTCGAGGCCCTCCGCCGGCAGGGCGCGCGCCACGGCCATGAACACGGCGGCGACGCGGTCGCGGCCGTGGACGGGGTGCAGGCTGACCGCGGGACCCTTGCCGCCGCCGTCGGTCCAGAGCGTCACATCGGGTGCGAGGAGTTCGAGGAGCGTGCGCAGGTCCCCGCCGAGGGCGGCCGCGGCGAAGCGCTCGGTGACCCGGGCGTGCAGGTCCGCCCCGGGCCGGTGCCGGGGCCTGCGGGCGTGGACGTGGCGGCGGGCCCGGGTGGCGAGTTGACGGACGGCGGTCGGCGAGCGGTCCAGGATCCGCGCGATCTCCGGGTGCGCGAATCCGAACACCTCGTGCAGGACGAACACGGCGCGCTCCAGCGGGGACAGCGTCTCCAGCACGACGAGCAGCGCCATCGACAGGGCCTCGGCGCGCTCGGCGCCGTCGGCGCCGTCGGCGCCGTGATCGTCGGCCGTCGTCAGCGGCTCGGGCAGCCACGTCCCCACGTAGGTCTCCTGACGGCGGCTCATTTCCGTGCGTCGGGCGAGTGCCTGGTTCACGGCGATCCGCACCAGGTACGCCCGGGCGTTCTCGACGGGCTCGGCTCCGGGCCTGCGATGCCGGGCGGACCAGGCCAGCCACACCTCCTGGAGCGCGTCCTCGGTGTCGGCGACGGTGCCCAGCATGTTGTAGACCACCGAGAACAGCAGTTCGCGATGGCCGAGGAAGCGGTCGGTGACGGAGTCGATCGGGTGGGGCTGCGGCGTGGCGGTCATGCGTCCTCCTTGTCTGCCGTGACCGAAGAGGTCCGCCGGGCCGGGAGTGTGACACGCAACGGCCCGGGTGTGAGCCGCGTCACGACGCCCTGCCCCGATGTCACAGCCGGAGCCCGCTTCGCCCTCTGTGGTGGCGTCCGGGGAGGAGCGGCCTTTCCGGCGCGCTGAGGAGGACCTTTCATGCGTACACGGATCCACGGCGTCCGCGTCTTCGACGGCGAACGCAGCCCCGGTGTCCGGGACGTGGTCCTGGAGGACGACCTCGTCGTGGCGGTCGGCGCCCCCGCGGCGGCCGGGCCCGCCGATGTCGAGGTCGACGGCCGGGGCAGGACCCTGCTGCCCGGGCTGATCGACGCGCACACCCATGTCTTCGACGGCAGTCTCGCCGAGGCCCTGCGCCACGGGGTCACCACCGAGCTCGACATGTTCTGCCTGCCGCGCCCGCTCGCCCGGCACCGGCAACTCGCGGCCGACCGCGACGACGTGGCCGATCTGCGGAGCGCCGGCACGGTGGCGACCGCGCCCGGCGGCCACCCGACCCAGCTCGTCGCCGCGCTGACCGGCACCCTGCTGGACCCGCAGGACGTGACGGAGATCGACTTCGTGACGGACCCGGAACGGGCCCCGGACTTCGTGAAGGCGCGGCTCGCCGAGGGCAGCGACTTCCTCAAGCTCGTCATCGACGACGGGACGGTGCACGGCACGGACCTGCCCGTCGTGTCACCGGAGGTCGCGGGCGCCCTGACCCGGGCCGCCCGCGCGGCCCGGCTCCGGGTCGTCGCCCACGCGGTCACCGCCGCCGACGTGGTCACCGCCCTCGACGCCGGCGTGGACGGGCTCGCCCATGTGTGGGCCGACCTCTCCCCGCAGGACCCGGCGGGTGGGCGTCTCGCCCGGCGCGTCCGCGAACAGGGCGTGTTCGTCGTGTCCACGCTGGCGTACTTCGAGGCGGTCGATGCGCAGGGGTCCGGTGCGGCGGGCTGCGTGCCCCCCGGCCGGTACCCGGCAGCCGTCGGCGCGCTCCGTGCGCTGCGCGAGGCCGGGGTCCCGCTCCTCGCCGGGACGGACGCCACCCCGTTCACGCCCGCCCACGGCGCGGGGCTCCACCGTGAACTGGCGCTGCTCACGCAGGACGGCGGCCTGCGCCCCGAGGAGGCGCTGACCGCCGCGACCGCCCTGCCGGCCCGCCACTTCGGTCTGGCCGACCGGGGCCGGATCGCCCCGGGCCTGCGCGCGGACCTGCTGCTCGTGGAGGGCGACCCGACGCGCGACCTCTCGGCCCTCGGCGCGATCGCCGCCGTCTGGCGCCGCGGGGTCCGGCAGACCCGCTGAGCCCCCGCCCCCGTCGGCCGCCTTCCCCTCCGTCCCGCACCCGTTCCTGGAAAGGACCACACCCATGTCCCACGACCGCTTCGTCCTCCTCGGCGAGGGAGAGGCCCGGCCGGGCCGGCTCCCGCTGCCGCCCGCCTTCTCGGTGAAGGCGACCACGGCGGACACCGAAGGGCGGTTCTCCCTCCTCGAAGTGGTGCTGGCCCGGGAGATCCCGCGCCACACCCACCACCTCGCGGACGAGAGCGTGTACGTGCTCGACGGCGAGCTGCTCGTCGACTTCGGGGACGACTGCCACACACTGACCGCCGGACAGTTCGTGCTGCTCCCGCGCGGTGTGCCGCACGCGCTGCGTCCCGGTGCCGGGCGGCCTCCGCGGGTGCTGCAGATCTCCTCGCCGGGTGGCTGGGAGTGCTTCGTCGAGGACATGATCGAGGCCGGGCCGCGGCTCAGCGTGAACGGCCGGCTGGATCCGGCCCGGCTGAACCGGATCGCCGGGCGGCACGGCATCACGTACGAGGAGACGGCCACCCGGGGCACCCCCTAGGGGGTGTCCCAACGGGTCCAGAAGCTCTCCGGGTTGACCAGGTAGCGGACGGTCGCCCGGGGCACGTGGCGCACCTCGTGGCGGCGGCCGTAGCGGCGGACCAGTTCCCAGTCCTCGCGGGGCAGTACCTCGGGGGTCCGGCGCAGCCGGCTGAAGTACAGGGACCGGTTGCGGCGCGCGACGAAGGCGTTGGTGTCGAGGAATGCCTCGCGGGCCGCCCGGCGGCGGTCGAACGGCACCGACAGGACGTCCCGGTCGGTGCCGTCGGGCAGCACCCTGCGCAGTGCGGTGTAGACGGCGTCGGGCCCGCCGGGGGGCTCCAGTACGGCCAGGGCCTGCTCCAGGTGGTCGGGCTCCCACAGGTTGTCGTCGTCCAGGAAGGCCACGTAGCGCGATCGGGTCAGCCGGATGCCGACGTTGCGCACGACACCGGCGGTCGCCGTGTTGCGGGCCAGGGACACCGCGAACAGCCGCGGGTCGTCAGGCAGTCCGGGCAGTCCGGCGCCGTCGTCCACGACGATGACCACCTGGTCGGTCACCGACTGGTCGAGGGCGGAGCGGACCGCCGCGCGCAGGGCCTCGGGGCGCCGGTGGGTGGGAATGACGGTGGCGACCAGGGCGGCCGGGGGCGCGCCGAGGACCGCGGCCAGCCGGCGGGTCTCGGCGTCCTCGAAGCGGCGCAGCCGCAGGGCGGAGGGGGCCAGCAGGACCTTGTTCCTGGCTTCGAAGAGCGCGAGCCAGCCGAAGGTCCGCTTGAGCAGTTCCCAGGGGGCCCGCGCGATCCGGCGCATCATGTCCTGTCGGTCCTCTCGGTGGTCAGGAGGCGGGTGGGGGGTCGACGGGCCTGCCGTCGGACATGCGGTTGCCCTTCCACACGTTCCCGGCGCCGCCCGCGTTCCAGGCGGTGGCCGCGCCGTAGGCCCCGCTCGCCGGGTGGTACTGGGTGGAGAAGACGTTGTTGGTGATCTGGATGCCGCTGGAGCCCGGGCCGCCGCCGTAGAGGGCGTACGCTCCCCCGGCCAGCCAGTTGCCGTCGACGACGACGGAGGAGACCACTCCGGTGTCGGCGAACAGGCCCACGGCCGCGGTGGCGCCCCGGTCGACGGCCGTGGGGTTCAGCAGGGTGTTGCGGCGGACGGTCAGCCGGCCCTTGTTGCCGCCTCCGCTGATGACGGCGTCGGTGTGCTGCCATTCGCCGCCCTGGTTGCGGAAGGCGACGAGGTCGTGCACGTAGTTGTCGTGCAGGTCGCCCTGGCCCATGGACAGGGCGTTGCCGAACACCGAGATGTCGCACCAGCCGACCTCGATCGAGCTGCCGCCCATGTTCGACACCGCGTAGTTCACCCCTCCGTTGTCGGGGCCCTTGCCCGGCACGGCGGTGATGGTGGTGTGCAGGACCTTCAGTCCGCTGTAGCCGGGGCGCAGGTTGACGCCCCACCAGTTGGTGGAGGTGATCCTGCTGTCGATGATCGTGACGTCGTTGGCGTAGATGTCGAGGGAGCCGCGGATGTCCCAGCCCTTGATGACCGTGCCGTCCTGCTTGACGGACATGTTCCCGGTGTCGTGCCGTTCCAGGTCGATCCGGGGGCCGGTGGTGCTGGCGTCGGGGAATCCGCAGGTGCCGGGCGAGGTGCAGGCGGGGGCGGAGGGCGAGGGCTCGCTCGCCCCCGGCGAGGGGGTCGGGGAGGGCGGGCCGGAGGTGGTCGGCGAGGCCGAGGGGGCGGGTGGGGCCGTGGCGGAGGGCGTGGCGCTCTCCGCGGTGCCGGGCGCCGCCGAGTGCTCGCTCACGCCGGTGCGGTCGGCCCGGTAGAGGGTGAGGACGACCGCCAGCAGAACTCCGGCGAGCAGCCACGCCCCCAGGCGCCTTCGGTGCTGGGTCACGACTGCCTACCCCTTGAGTAAGGCCCGGCCGGGCAGGAGGCACAGGACGTAGGCGAGGGTGCCGGCGGCTCCGGTCGCCAGGAGCGCGAGCACGCTGTCGCCCAGGTACCGCTCCAGGACGAGGAGAACGGCGGCCATCACCGCTCCGCCGAGGAGGGGCCAGGCGCAGGCCCGGGCGACGGTGCCCAGGCGGATGCCCCCGCGGTGCAGGGCGACGAGGAACACGGGGACGACGACGGCGCCGGCGACCAGGACGTGCCCCTGGGCCACCCCGACGATCCCGCCGGTGTCGGCACCGATCACGAGGACCGGAATCAGGATGATCAGCCAGAGTCCCTGGACGCCGATGAGCGAGCGGCGCCGGCCGATGGCCACCAGGCAGTCGTAGGCGAGTTCGCAGCCGATGCGGACCAGGCCGAGGGCCATCAGCCAGGGCAGGGCGGCTGCGGCGGGCAGCCAGCGCTCGCCGTAGACGAGTTCGACGATCGGGGCGGCGAGGGCGGCGAGCAGCACGCAGAGCGGGACGGTGCCTGCCACCACGACGCCCAGGGCGCGGCCGAATCCGGCGGCGAGTGCCTGTGGCGATTCGGCCAGCCGGGAGAAGCCCGCGAAGGAGACGCGGCGGGCCGCTTCGGAGATGATGCGCACGGGCCAGCCGGAGATGTTGAAGGCGAGCACGTAGAAGCCCAGGGCCAGGGGGTCCAGGGCCGAGCCCACCACCATGGTGTCCACGTTGACCACGCCGAGGGCGAGCATGCTGGCGCCGGCGAGCGGCAGTCCGAACTTCAGCAGCGCCCGGGCCTGTTCCCGGTCCCAGCCGAACTTCAGGGTGCCGGGTGCGGCGAGGCAGCAGCCGATGAGCGCGGCCACGTTGCCCACCACCGATCCCCAGGCGAAGCTCATGGCGCCCCAGCCCTCGACGGCGAGCAGCAGGGTCACGGCGGTGCTGAGGACGAAGTTGAGCCCGTCGACGGCCATCCGACGGCCCTGCGCGAACTCCCGGGTGAGGAAGCCGGCGGGCACCTGGGAGAGCCCGTCGAGGATCACGCACAGGCACATCACCCGCAGGACGCCGGAGGCCTCGGGCGAGCCGAGCACCTCGGCCACCGCGGGGGCGACCGCGAACAGCACGGCGTACAGCAGGCAGCTGGAGACCGCGCTGAGGGTGAGGACGGTCGGGGCGAAGCGGCGCGGGTCGCCCTCCCAGCGCACGATGGCCAGCGAGACGCCGAGTTCGTTGGCGGAGAGCAGGACCAGCAGGACGGTCTGGGCGATCCCGTACACGCCCCAGGCCTCGGGGCCGAGGAAGAAGCGGGCCAGGACGATGCCGGTGGCGAAGTTGCCGAGGCGCATGACGACGGTGTTGATCAGGCTCCACTTGGCTGCGGAGCCGACCTTGCGCCCCAGCGAGGGCGCCGCCGCCGGGGTGGTGCTCGCGGTGTCCGCCGCGGGGCCGGTCACGGCGATCCGCCCGTACGGGGGCCGGCCGCGCCGGAGCCGGCCGGGTGGGCGACCGTCATCTGCAGGGTGGCCGTCGGGTCACCGGCGCCGTCGGCGGCCGGTTCACCGCCCTCCCCGCCCTCGCCGCCCTCGCCGGGGGCGGGCCGGTGCTTGCCGGGCGACGGCCGCCGGCGCTTGCGGGCCTCCACGAAGAAGGTGGCCACCAGGCTGAGTACGAAGCCCGCCGCGCCCGCCATGATCAGGAACTGGAGCCGGGCCTTGGTCTGTGCCTCGGGCTTCTGGGGAGGCACGATCGTCGCCATCCGGATCATGGCGTCGGGCGTCACCGACTGCTGGGTCTGGAACTCCAGCAGCCGCTTCTCGGCGTACTTGGTCAGGATCTCGTCCGACTTCAGCACGGCGGCCCGGTCGGTCCCGACGACGCTGAGCCACATGTAGGGGCCCAGCGCGTTGTCGGCGATCTTCGCCTCGTGCACTCCGGTGACGCCGAGGGACTTGAGGTCGGCCTTGGCGTCGTCGGAGTTGAGGTTGCGGGCCAGGCCGTCGGCCATACCGGTGAGCGAGGCCTGGGTGCTCAGGAAGGGGTTGCCGTCGAAGGCCACCGTGGCCTTCTTCGAGTTCAGCAGCGTCACCGTGCTCTGCGACCGGTACTCCACCGGGACCAGCAGGTACACGGCGGCGGTGAGCGCCGCCGTGATCAGCAGTCCGGGCAGCAGCACGTACCAGCGTCTGCGCATGACCCGCCAGATCTCCGCGAGATCCATGGTCTTCCCCTTCGAATTGCGTTTACAGCACGTGCTGTTGATCGGTGGCCGCCCCGCGCGGGACGAGGTCGGTCGGGCGCGGCCGGGTGTGCGCGGGCGGGCCGTCCAGCAGGACCGCGGCGATGCGCTCGCTCGCCCGGCCGTCCCAGAGTTCGGGGCAGCGGGCGGCGGGCGGCCGGTCGAGGACCTGGTGGACGGTGGCCGTGATGCGCTCCGGATCCGTGCCCGCCAGCACGTTCGTGCCCTCCTCCACCGTGATGGGGCGCTCGGTGTTCTCCCGCAGGGTCACGCAGGGAACGCCCAGCGCGGTGGTCTCCTCCTGGATGCCGCCGGAGTCGGTGAGCACCACGCGGGCGGAGTCCTGCAGGGCGATGAAGTCGAGGTATCCGGCGGCCGGGACCAGCCGGATGCCGCCGGGCACGCCCAGTTCGGCCAGCCGCTCGGCGGCCCGCGGGTGCACGGGCAGCAGCAGCGGACAGCGGTCGGCGATCTCGCCCAGGGCCTTGAGCAGGCCGCGCAGCGCCCCGGGGTCGTCCACGTTGGCCGGCCGGTGCAGGGTGACCAGGCCGTATCCGCCGCGGGTCAGCCCGTACCGGTCCAGGACGTCCGACTGTCTGGCCCGGTCCAGGTTGGCGAGGAGGGTGTCGATCATGACGTTGCCGACGACGTGGATCTGGTCCTCGCGGTAGCCCTCCGCCCGCAGGTTCACGGCGGCGTCGGGCGAGGGTGCCAGCAGGTAGTCGCTGAGCCGGTCGGTGGCGACCCGGTTGACCTCCTCGGGCATGCTCCAGTCACGGCTGCGCAGGCCGGCCTCCACGTGGGCCAGCAGCGGGCCGGCCTTCGCGGTGACCAGGGCGCAGGCGAGGGTGGAGTTGATGTCGCCGACCACCACGACGGCGTCCGGGGCGAGTTCCTCGATCAGCGGCTCGAAGGCGGCCATCACCCGCCCGGTCTGCTGGGCGTGGCTGCCGGAGCCGGCGCCCAGGTACCGGTCCGGCGGCCGGATGCCGAGGTCGCGGAAGAACACGTCGTTCATGGACTCGTCGTAGTGCTGCCCGGTGTGGACGAGGATCACTTCGGCGCCGCGGCGCTCCAGTGCGTCCATCACCGGTTTGATCTTCATGTAGTTGGGCCGGGCCCCGGCCACGCAGACGATCCTGGTCACGGGGTCAGAGCACCTCCACGGTGGGTCCGGAGACCCGGTTGCGGCAGTCGAGGACGAAGGAGGCGTGCTCGGTGACCATCTGGTAGTCGAAGGAGTCGTGGTCGGTGAGCAGGACCACCACGTCGGCGGCCGCCAGTTCCTTGCGGGTCGGCTCGACCCGGACGAGGCGGGCGTCGACCTTGATGCTCTCCACCACGTGGGGGTCGGCCGCCCGCACCTTGGCCCCCATGTCGAGGAGCAGCTGCGCGATGCGCACGGCGGGCGACTCCCGGGCGTCGCCGGTGTTCTTCTTGTACGCGAGCCCCAGCAGCAGGACCTTGGAGCCGTTGACCGAGCGGCGCTTGGCGTTGAGCGCGTCGATCACCCGGCGCGTCACGTACTCGGGCATGTGGTTGTTGATGTCGTTGGCGAGTTCGACGAAGCGGAAGTTCTGGCCGAGCTCGCGCTGCACCCGCCAGTTGAGGTACGAGGGGTCGATCGGCAGGCAGTGGCCGCCGACGCCCGGACCGGGGGTGAACTTCATGAAGCCGAAGGGCTTGCTGGACGCCGCCTCGATGGCCTGCCAGACGTCGATGTCCAGATGGCGGGCGAACATGGCGATCTCGTTGACCAGGGCGATGTTCACGTGCCGGAAGGTGTTCTCCAGCAGTTTGGCCAGCTCGGCCTCCTTGGGGGAACGCACCGGCACGGTGGTGTCGACGAGGTCCCCGTAGAAGGACTCGACGGCCTTCAGGGAACGGGCGTCGACGCCGGAGACCACCTTGGGGGTCTGCTGGAAGCCCCAGACCGTGTTGCCGGGGTCGATGCGCTCGGGGCTGTAGCCGAGGTGGAAGTCCTCGCCCGCGGTGAGCCCGGAGCCGTCCTCCAGGATCGGCGCGAACAGCTCCTCGGTGGTGCCCGGGTAGGTGGTGGACTCCAGGATGACGGTCGCACCCGGGCGCAGGAAGCGGGCCAGGGTGTGCGCCGACTCCTCGATGTAGCGCAGGTCGGGGGCTCCGTCCTGTAAGGGCGTCGGGACGGTGACGACGGCGACGTCGAAGCCGCCGCAGTCCCGGGCCAGTTCGCTGGCGCGGTAGGTGCCGCGCGCCAGCGCGCGGGCCAGCCGTTCGGAGGAGACGTCCTCCACGTACGACTCCCCGGCGGCGAGGCTCTTGACCCGCCGGGAGTCCACGTCGTACCCGATCACCTGGTGTCCGACCTCGGCGGCGCGGATGGCCAGCGGCAGTCCGACGTATCCCTGTCCCACGACGACGACGCGCATCAGTGACTCCCCTTCGTGGAGACGGAACCGGCAGACGGTGTGCGGTTGATGAGTTCCCGGACCGTCATGAGGAGGAAGGCGGCATTGGTGGTGAGGTAGCGCTTGCCGAGACGGCGCGGCTCCTGCAGGGTGCGGTAGAACCATTCGAGTCCCATCCGCTGCCAGACCAGCGGGGCCCGCTTGGTGATGCCGGCGAGGATGTCGAAGGAGCCTCCGACGCCGTGGACCACGTGGGCGCCGGTGCGCTTGCCGTAGCCGGCGGTGAAGATCTCCTTCTTGGGCGAGGTCATGCCGAGGAACAGCAGCCGCGCGCGGCTGTCGGCGATGGCCTCGGCGATCGACTCCTGGTCGGAGTCGCCGAAGTAGCCGTTGCGGCTGCCGGCCACCCGGAGCTTCGGGAAGCGTTCGGAGATCTGGCCGAGCATCATCTCCAGGACGGACTCCTCGGCGCCGAGCAGGTAGACGGGGATGTCCGCGACCTCGGCGGCGGCGAGCAGCCGCATGAACAGGTCGATGCCCGCGACCCGTTCGGGCAGCCGGACGCCCAGGACCCGGCCGGCCCAGACCACCGCCTGGCCGTCGGCCAGGACGAGGTCGCAGCCGGCGACCGCCTCGGCGAGGAGGGGGTCGCGCCGCATGTTGACCAGTTTGGCGGCGTTGACCATGCCGATTTCGATCTGCTCGCCGCGCCGCACCGCGTCCAGGCAGCGCTGCACGGTCTCGTCCATGGTGAGGGGGTCGAGCGGGACCCCGAAGAGGGACTCTCGTCGCGTCATCTCTGGGGACCCCCGAGCCACGCGAACAGCATCCAGCCGAATTCGTACGGACGGCACTCGCGGTCCACCGCGCCGGGGCGGAAGATCCGGTCGAGCGGGGCGAGCCGTGCGTGCGGCGCCACCCGGGTGGTGAGCCCGCGGGCGGCCCGGACGGCCTTCTTGGGGTCGCCCCGGTGGACCTTGCGCCAGGTGACGCCGAAGTCCTCGCGGATCATCGGCTCCCGCGGGGTCCCGAAGGGGCTCGCCAGTTCGGGCACGTCGGTCATCCAGCGCAGTCCGCGGCGGATCGCCGCGGAGAAGTCCGTGCCGCCCGCCTCCGCCAGGTCGAACAGGGCGGTCGGGGCCATCGCGTGCTGGTGCACGCTGTAGACCGGGTAGCCCTCCACCACGCCGCCCTCGCGGGCGTCGTAGTGCCACCACCACTGTCCGCCGTCGCCCTGCAGTTCGCAGATGCGGGCGGCGCAGGCGTCGGCGGCCTCGAGGGCCTCCGGGTCGTCGCCGCTCGCGTGCAGCCGGGCCAGGGCCTGCAGCGGATAGGTCTGGTCGGCGAAACAGGCCACGTGGGACCGGTAGCCGGGGACCAGCCCGGGCGCGGTGGCGTGCGGGAAGATCGGGCTGCCCGCGACCCTCGCCGCCAGCAGTCGTACGCGGGCCGCCGCGAGGCGCTCCTCCACGTCCACCACGGCGCGCGCGGCCGTGAGGGCGGAGAGCACCCAGGCCGCCTCGACCGTGTACTGCGGCCGCCCGGGTACGTCCAGCGCGGCCACCCGGTCGAGGGCGTCGGACAGTTTGGGGTGTCCGGTCTCCGCGGCGGCCCAGGCGATGAGCGCCGCGTCGCCGAGGTTCACCACCCCCGGCAGCCGCTCCACCAGGACGCCCGTGAACTCCTCGGCGGAGCGTCCGCCGAAGAGCGCGCGCTGGCGGTCCTCGGGCAGGAACCGGGCTCCGAGCGCGGTGATCGCCGCGTACCGGGTGCTCGTTCCCCGCTGCTCCAGGCTGCGGGTGCCGTCGGGCGAGATCACCCCCGCCCTGGTGAACACGAAGGTCTCGGCATCCGGCAGGTACATCGCGGGAAGGCCCGCCTCCGCCAGTGCCAGCAGCCGCTCCGCGAGGGCGTGCAGCGACGCGTCCTCGTCGGCCAGTGCTCCTAATCGTGTGGTGTTCATCGGGTCCCCACCCCGAATCCCCTGGTGCTCCCCGCACCCCGTATGTCCGAGCTGTACGGCTCCAACACACCTACCCCCTCTGATCGCTCTCCTCGGACGGACCTTGCGGTCGTCACTCCGTGGAAGGGGGACTGCGCGTGACGGCGTCCGTGCCGGCGGCGATGTCACGCCGAAGGCACGAACCGTCCGACGGCTGCCGTCTGGATCCCCCCAGCGATGCCTCGGACCGGGACACGGGGGAACGGCTGTGCCTGCAGGCGCGGTGAACCCGCGCCGGCCATGGCTCCGCCCCCGGTGCCCTCGTCGTACACAACCCCCCACTGAGCATGGCCTGTTGCCTGCTCAGATCCCGTGTGCAGGGACACGTTATGCCCGCGGATGTTCGTTGATTGTGGTTTTGACGAAATGCCGGTGCCCTAAATTGCCGACATTCCGTCAGGTTCGCTCGATGAGCGTGCCGTCCTTCTCGTCGTGCAGCGTGCCGGTGCGCGGACACTCCCAGGTGCCCGGCTCGCCCTCCCGCTCCACCAGGCGGACGCCGGCCCGGCCCACCCAGCCGATCCGCCGGGCCGGTACGCCCGCGACGAGCGCGAAGTCCGGCACGTCCTTGGACACCACGGCGCCGGCCGCGACGAGCGCCCAGCGCCCCACGCGCACGCCCGCCACGCACACCGACCGGGCCCCCAGCGAGGCCCCCTCGGCGACCACGACCCCGGCGGGCTCCCAGTCGCCGTCGCGCTTGATCCGGCCCTCGGGGTCCACCGCACGCGGGTAGAAGTCGTTGGTGAGCACCGCCGCGGGGCCGATGAAGACCCCGTCACCGAGCTCCGCGGGCTCGTAGACGAGCGCGTAGTTCTGCAGCTTCACGTGGTCGCCGATCCGCACGCCGGGCCCCACGTAGGCGCCGCGGCCCACGATGCACCCGCGCCCGAGCCTGGCCTCTTCACGGATCTGTGCCAGATCCCAGATCGTGGTTCCCTCACCGAGTTCGGCGCTCCCGTCGACCTGGGAGGAGGGTTGGATGCGGACACTCACGGCGCGGTCCCCTTACGGCTGCGAGGCGTGCGGAAGCACGGATGCACGAATGCACCATGTACGGATGTACGGAGTTCTGGTGCACGAGGTGAGCATATGCGCCGGCGTCCCGCTCCACCCGTGGATCAACCGACTGTTCACGCAACGCACTTGGGACGGACCCGGTCGCCCGCCTCAGCCGTCCCGGCGCAGGACCGACATCACCGTCAGCGCGGGGTCCTGGCGCAGCAGCCGCTCCTGGAGCGAGCGCAATGCCTGCCCCGGCTCCACACCCAGCTCCTCGACGACCCGGCCGCGCCGCTCGGCATAGAGCGCCAGTGCCTCGTTGCTCCGGTCCGAGCGGTGGAGCGCCAGCATCAGCAGCCACAGGAAGCGCTCCCGCAACGGGTACTTGTGCACCGCGTAGTGCAGGTAGGGCACGGCGTTGCGGTGCCCGCCCAGCTCCAGCTCCAGCTCGGCGCGCACCTCCATGTCCGCGAGGAAGCGCTCCTGGCGGTAGAGCCGCTCGCGCTCCAGCATGGGCCCTTCCAGTCCCTCGCCGAGCGGGCCGGTGGACATCGTGCGCGCCTCCTCCAGCAGGCGGGCCGCCTCCACGAGTTCGCCGGCACGCGCTGCGGCGATTCCGGCCGCGGCGAGCCGTTCGTACGTGTAGAGGTCCACGTCCGCGCTCCCGACGTCCAGCCGGTACCCGCCGCCGGCCCACTCCAGCCCCACCCCCAGGGCGCGGAGCCCGGAGACGGACTTCTGGATCAGGTTCTTCGCGTACGCCGGGTACTCCTGGCCCCAGAGCCCCTCGATGAGCTGCTCCACACCGGTGTCGAGGCCGGGCCTGAGCAGCAGCACGGCCAGCAGGGCCTGCTGCTTGGGCGGGCCCGGATCCAGCAGTTGCGTCCCACGCCGCACCTGGAGCGGCCCCAGCAGGCGGAAGGTCAGTCCCGACGTGCCCCCGCCGCCCTGGAAACCGCGCTCGCGCAGCAGCACACCCGACATGTTCTCTCCCCCGTGCCCGTCCGTCGTACGGAGGCTAGGCATTACCGGCCGGTCTCGCGACAGGCAGTCCACAGGGTGGTCAGCGATCGTTCCAGCGGCCGGTGAAGGCTCCTGCGCCAGGGTGGGGCCCGCCCCTCCCCCGTCAGCCCACTGGAGAAGAACCATGACCGGTCCCGTGCGCCCCGCGCAACGTCCGCCCGCCCTGCAGCGGTGGGGGCGGGTGACCGCCGGCCGCTCGCGGCTCCTGATCCGGGCCGGTGCCGTCCTGGCCGTCATCGGCCTGGTGCTGGCCGCCGGAACCATGGACCGCCTCGTCCTCAGCCGGTTCGAGAGTCCCGGCTCCGAGTCCCTGGCCACCCGGGCCGTCCTGGAGAAGGAGTTCGGCACGGGCACGCCCGGCGTCCTGCTGATGGTCACGGCCGCGCGGGACACCGTGGACGGCCCCGGGGTCGCCGCCGAAGGACGGGCCCTGGAGCGGGAACTGGCCGCGCGGGAGGGGGTGGCCGAGGTCGCCTCGTACTGGTCGCGGGGCAACTCGCCCGCCATGCGCTCCGACGACGGCACACAGGCCCTCGTCATCGCGCGGATGGCGGGCACGGTGACCGAGGCTCGCCGCGCACTGGCGGACATCTCACCGGACTTCACCCGGGACGGCGCCCTGGTGTCGGTACGGGTCGGCGGGGGCGACGAAGTCTTCCGGCAGGCCGCCGAACAAGCCCGCAAGGACTTCCTGCGGGCCGAGGCGATCGTCTTCCCGCTGGTCCTGCTCCTGCTCCTCGCCCTCTACCGCCGCCCGTCGGCCGCCTTCCTCACCCTCGGCATGGGCCTGTTCTCGGTGATCACCAGCCTGGCCCTGCTGCGCGCGGTCACCTACGTCACCGACGTCTCCACCTTCGCCGCGAACCTGGCCCTGGTGATGGGCATCGGCCTGGGCGTCGACTACAGCCTCTTCGTCATCAGCCGCTACCGCGAGGAGCTGCGCGCCGGGCGCTCCGTCGCCGTCGCCGTCGAGCACGCCGTCGCGCGGGCCGGCCGCACCGTCGCCTTCAGCGGTCTCACGGTGGTCCTCTCCCTGGCCGCCCTGCTGCTCTTCCCGTTCCCCTTCCTGCGCTCCTTCGCGTACGCGGGCATCGCCACGGTGCTCACCTCGGTCTTCGCGGCCGTGGTGGTCCTGCCGGCCGCGCTGGCCCGGCTGGGCCGGCGGGTCGCCCTGCGGCCGGGCGACGACGCCCGCACCGGCGAGGGGTGGTGGCACCGCACCGCCCTGCACATGATGCGGCGCCCGCTGCGGTACGGGGTCCCGGCCCTGGCGCTGCTGCTGGGGCTGGCGTCGCCGGCCCTGGGGCTGACCTTCGGCGTCCCGGACGAGCGGGTCCTGCCCGCGGACGTGTCCAGCAGGGTGGTCCAGCAGCAGATCCGCGACCGCTTCGCCGCGGAGGAGATGGACGCGCTCCAGGTGCTGCGGCCGGGCCTGCCGGGGAACGCCGCGAACGGGCCGGCGATCGAGGCAACGGCCCTGGAGCTGTCCCGGATCTCCGGGATCCACCAGGTCGACGCGCTCACCGGTTCCTACGCGCAGGGCATCCGGATCGCCGGACCGAACGGCTCCGCCGACCGGTTCGCGGGCGGGCGCGGCACCTGGTACTCGGTGATCGCCACCCACCACGGCCTCGACCGGGACATCGACCGGGTGCTCTCCGAGATCCGCACGACCCCCGGAGTGCAGATCGGCGGCTATCCCGCCGAACTGAGCGACTTCCGCGATGACTTGACCGAACGGATGCCGTCGGTGCTCGCCCTGGTCCTGGTGGCCACCTTCCTGGTCCTGTTCCTCATGACCGGCAGCGTGCTGCTCCCGGTGAAGGCGATGCTCCTCAACACCCTCAGCATGGGGGTGATGGCCGGAGTCCTCGTGTGGATCTTCCAGGAGGGTCACCTGTCCGGCCTGCTGGGCTTCACCGCGAGCGGCTCCGTCGAACCGAGCATCCCCATCCTGATGTTCTGCGTCGCCTTCGGACTCTCCATGGACTACGAGGTCTTCATGCTGTCGCGGATCAAGGAGGAGTACGACCGCACCGGCGACACCCCGGGCGCCGTGGCGGCCGGCCTGGAACGCGGCGGCCCGCTGATCACCTCGGCGGCGGTGGTCCTCGCCGCCTCGTTCGCCACCTACGCGTCGTCCGGGATCGTCTTCCTCAAGATGCTGGGCATCGGCATGGTCGTGGTGATCCTGGTCGACGCCACGCTGATCAGAGGGGTCCTCGTACCGGTCTCGATGCGGCTGGCCGGACGGGCCAACTGGTGGGCACCGGCCCCGCTGCGGGCGTTTCACGCACGCTTCGGCCTTTCGGAGACCGTTTCCGCGGTGGAGGCGCATTGGCGGGCGGAAAGGGGTGAAACCCGATCGTCCCTGCGGCGTTAGAGGGGTGGGCCAACGTTTCGCCCGCGGCGCAGACGAGAGTACGAGGAGCACGATGACAGACCCGAAGCCGGCCGGACGCGGCCGGATGAAGCTGGCAGCCCGGTGCCGGGTGGCCACGGAGGCCCCCGCCTTCGGGATGGTCGTCTTCTGCGCGATCCTGTTCAATGCCGCGCTGATGGGGGTGGAGACGTACAGCGGGCTCGCCGCGGAGTACCGGCTCGTCCTCCAGGGGGCGGAGAACTGCTGCCTGGCCCTGTTCACCGTGGAGATGCTGCTGCGCATGGGCGCCTTCGCCGACCGGCCGAAAGCATTCTTCCGCGACCCGTGGAACCTCTTCGACCTCGCGGTCGTCGGCTCCGCCTTCGTCCCGCTGGTCCGCGAGAACACCACCCTGCTGCGGCTGCTGCGGCTGGCCCGCGTCCTGCGCACCGCCCGCTTCCTGCCGCACCTGCGCATCCTGCTGATCGCCGTCGGCCGCAGCCTGCCGGGCACCGCCAGCTTCCTGTTCGTCGGCGCGCTGGTGCTCTACGTGTACGCCATGGTCGGCTGGGTCTGCTTCGCCGGGTCCGACCCCGGACACTACGGCTCGGTGGGCCGCGCCATGCTCACGCTCTTCCTGCTGACCACGCTCGACGGCCTGACCGACGCGGTCCGGGCGGGACTGCAGATCTCCCGGCTGAGCATCATCTACTACGCCTCCTACGCGCTGCTCGCCTCCTTCGTGCTGGTGAACGTGCTCATCGGAGTGGTCCTCAACTCCCTGGACGAGGCACGCGAGATGGAGGACGAGGCGGCCCGCGCCCCGGCTCCGGGAACGGATCCCGACGTCAGGGAACGGATCGCCACGGCCCGCCGGGCCCTGGACGAGATCGAGGCGAGCCTGCCCCTGCCGGCCGACGGCGGGCGGCCGGAGCGGCAGCTGGAGGCCTCGCACACCGGGCCCTGAGAGGCCCGGCCGCCCGGCCGCCCGGCCCGCCCGGTCAGGTGTCGCCGCGGGTGACCAGCCGGATGTCCCGGGCGCCGTACGGAAGCACTTCGGCGCTCCAGCGGTCCGGCCAGCCGGGGAGAGGGGGCTCCGGGTACGTCTTGAAGCGCACGCCACGGAAGTGCGCCTCGCCCCGGAACGCGGCATTGCGGAAGTCGGCCGGCCCCTCGAACGTGGTGTCGGTGCTCATCAGTTCGCGTTCCCAGGCCGCGGAGGCGAAGGAGACGGACCTGACGAATCGGGTCCCGCTCAGCCTGACCCGGCCGCCGAAGACGGTGCGCGAGAAGTCGGCCGTCCCGGCCACGTGCATGGCGCTCAGGTCGGCCGCGTCCTCCAGCACGGCCCGCCCGAAGGACACCTCGTCGAGGAACACGGCGTTCGTGTAGGCCGCCGGGCCCCGGAAGACCGTTCGACGGAACCTGCTCGCCCCGTGGAACCGGCTCCGGTCGAAGGCGCTCCCGCCCTGGAACACCGCGCCGTCGAAGGAGACCGGCCCCGCGAAGGCCGCTCCCACGAACGCGGCCCGGCCGGCGAAGACGGCCCGCACGAAGGAGGCGCGGTCCGTGAACTCGACGTCCACCCGGTTCCAGTCGTCCACGAAGTGCGCCAGGTCGAAGGCGGCCGGTCCCAGCCGGACGGGTCCCGGGGGACGGAGCTCCAGCGCCGTGAGCAGTCGCGGGAGCAGACCGTTCGCGAAGGTGGTGCCCCGGAAGTCCAACGGCGCTCCCGGCCTCAAGCCCGCCAGGTAGGAGCTCTGCTGCTCCCCCTCCAGGTGTGCCAGACAGCGCTCGTACCCGGGCAGCCGGATGCCGCTGCAGGCCGCCGACTCCGCCGCTTCGAATCCGCAGGTCGGCCAGTCGACGGCCACGTCCAGGAGCCGGTCGGCCTCCATCAGCACCTGACCGAGCGGCTCGGCGACGGGTTCCGGGCCGACGCACACCCAGCCCCCGTCCGCGGCGCCCACCCGCTCCAGGGTGAGCCGGGCGGGGAAGCCGAACAGGCCTTCGAGATCCTCGTGCAGGCGGTGGGAGACGGCGAGGGCGAGACCCCCGGAGGTCGCCGTGCGCCGCAACAGGTCGAGGACCGCGGGATGCCGGACCAGCCGGCCGGCCTCCTGCGTCCCGATGCCGACGGCGACGGCGAGGGACGGGTGCAGGCCGTCCATGCGCCGGTTCCCGTACTCCAGCGTGGCCGCCCGCAGCAGGGACAGGAGCCGGCCCGCCTTGGCATGGGCGCCCGGCGCGTCCGGCACGACGAGGAGCGGCGCGTCCTCCTCGCCGCCGGTCAGCCGCCCGCCGACACCCGCCCCCCGCATGAGCTCGACCAGCATGTCGCGCGTCTCCGCGACCGGCGTGCTCCCGATCGGGACCATGCCGTCGTCACCGGGCCGTACCGCCAGGCACACCCCGGTGGCACTGTCCTGCGCCTGCCGCGAGTCCTCCAGCACAGCGCGGAAGCCCTCCTGTTCCATCAGGGCGTCGGCCAGCAGGAACACCAGGCGGTTGGGCCAGATCGTGTGGACGACACCGACCAGCGCGCCGTTCCGGGACACCGGTCCGCCCCGGAAGTGCGTCCAGGTCTCGGGTTCCGCGGAGAGCCGGACGATCTCACCGTTGCGGCCACCGTCGTACGGGACCACCTCACCCGTCAGCGCGACCGGGTCCCCCTGGTCGGTGCGGCCGTCGATCCTGACCCGGGCCGGGCCCCGGTCCGCGGACAGCCGGGGCAGCGGCCACGCCCGGACGGCCGGATCCACCAGGTCCTCGTCGGCCTGGAGCAGCAGCATCCGGGGCACCGCGTCGTCCCACCACACCGTGCGGCAGGGGATCTCCCGGTCGCCGGGGCGCACCCAGGCCACCGCGCCCGCGGGGGGCAGCAAGTCCCCCACCGTGAGGACGAGGCGCGGCGTCAGCAGGGTGCCGACCTCCTGCGGCTCCGGCATCCAGTCGTGGCGGACCCGTACGATCCGGTCCGCCGGGCCCGGATCCCGGGGCGGCCGCGTCGCGAACGGCAGGGCCTCCTCCGCCACCCCGCGGCGGCCCTCCCGGCCCGTGGTGACCCGGGTCGCGGAGAAGTCCGGGCCGACGCGCCGGTTGCGGGACATGAACTCCCAGACGCGGCGCCGGACCAGCTCCCGCACCGCGGCCACGTCCCCGCGCAGCTGCGAGCCGAGCAGGGCCTCCCGTACGCCGGGCAGGAACTGGAACTCCACCTCCTCCGGGTCCTGTTCGCCCTCCCAGGGCTCGAAGAGCCCGCCGAGGGCGACCTCCGCGAGGTGGCCGTGCTCCGAGTCGCGCAGCAGGGAGCGCCGGACCAGGTTCATCACCGGCAGGGTGAGCGGTACGGCGGCCAGGTGGGCGGCGAGCTGCTGGGCCGTCGGGGACGCGCTCGCCCGGAAGTGTTCCACCACCTCCAGCGCGCTGCGGCCGGCTGCCGGGGCGGGATCCTCCGGGGCACTCGCCCCGCCCGGCTCCGCGTCCAGGCGCAGGCAGGCCAGGCGCCGCCACCGCCCGTCCCCGGAGACCACCCGCACCAGCCGGGCCAGGCTCCCGGAGGCGACACCGACCACCGGGACGACGGCCGCGGCGGCGCCGCGCCATCCGGCGCGGGCACGGGCGCGCCGGGCGGCCGGGATCCGCTGCCAGGAGCGGGTGGCGGCGGCCGGCCGGTCGGCGCGGACGGAGAAGGGAACGGGTCGCACCGCGCCGCGGGTCCAGAGCCGTTCGGGCAGGACGTTCAGCACGGCCACGGCGTTGTGCGCGCACCAGTGCCGGAGCACGCCCTGCACCGGGGCCTCGCGCCAGCCGCCCGCCACGGTGTCGGAGAGGACGAGGATCAGCCGGCGGCCCGCGGGGTCGGCCAGTTCCAGGGGGTTGCGGGGCGGGCCGCCGTGGCCGCGGGTGACCATCGGGGTGGCGCCGGATCCGGTGCCGGTCAGCTGCCAGGTGCGGACGTCCCGGAAGACCCCGCTGCGGGTCAGGGCGCGGCGGAGCTCGTCCACGTGGTCCGACCAGAGCAGCATGGAGTGGTGGGTGTCCACGACCAGGGCGAGGTCCAGCCAGCGGCTCTCGGCGGGGCGCAGGACCGGGGTGGTCACCATCCGCTCGATGCTGCGTTCCACGGTGAGCTGCTCGTCCAGTTCCTCCCCCGGGCCGCCGATGGAGCGCCGGCCGACGGGCCGCAGGGTGCGCATCAGGGCGAGCGGGTCGTCGAGGGAGGCGGCCCGGGGCAGCCGCAGGGGCGCGCCCCGGCGTTCCGTGCCGGCGCCGGCCGGTTTTCCGGCGGGGTCGCGCGGGACGGCCGGGAAGAGCTGCACGGCCGGCTCGCCCCCGGCGGGGCCGGCCGGCCCGGGCGGGTCAGCGGGCCCGGGTGAGGGGGTGTCGGGGAGCGGTGGCGGCTCGCCCGGCGGGTCGGCGCCGGGCGCTGCGGGCGGGCGGTCCCCGCGGCCCGCGTCGACGCGGGCCGCGAGCCACAGGATGTCGGCGATCTCCTCGGCGCCGAGGCCGGTGTACGGGACGCTGTCGTCGGCGCCGTCGGCGAGGGCCGCGAGCAGCTTCTCGATCACGCCGTGGGCCCGGTCAGGTGCTGCATGACGGTGTCGAGGAAGCGTGCGCGGTCCGCGGGCGCGGACCAGGCACCGGCGAGGCGGAGCTGGATGGCGTTGAGGAGCTGGTCGGAGGCCAGGTCGCCGTCCTCGCCGCGGTCGAGGAAGGCCTGGACGAGGTCCTGGTACTCCTCGCCGGATTCGATGTCGACGCCGAGCCGTCGGCGCACGATGCGGGCGAGCTTGTCCGGTCCGGGCGGCTCCAGGTGGAGGCGGACGCAGCGGCGCAGGAAGGCGGGCGGGAAGTCGCGTTCGCCGTTGCTGGTGAGGACGACGACGGGGAAGTAGCGGCACTGGACGTGACCCTGGGTGATGCGTACGACGGCGTCGGGGTCGTCGTCGGTGCCGATGGCGACGGTGGGGTCCTCCTGGGCGAGGCGGGCGAGTTCGGGGATCAGGAAGCCGCCGTCCTCGAAGACGGTGAGGAGGTCGCCGGGGAGGTCGATGTCGCTCTTGTCGATCTCGTCGACGAGCAGCACGCGGGGGCGGTCCTGCGGGAGCAGGGCAGTGCCGAGCGGGCCGAGGCGCAGGTAGCGGGAGATCGAGGGGGCGGAGGGGGCGAGGGGGGCGGAGGGGGCTCCGGGGACGGCTCCCGCGGGCGGCCCGGCGGCGGTCGCGGGCAGCGCGCCTGGGGTGCGCAGCTGCTCCAGCCCGGCCTCCTGGAGGCGCCCGATGGCGTCGTACAGGTACAGCCCGTCCCGCAGCACGGTGCGGCTGGTGATCGGCCAGTGGAGTACGGGCCCCAGGTCCAGGTCGGCGGCGATGCTGTGGGCCAGGGTGGACTTGCCCACCCCCGGCTTCCCGGTGACGAGGAGCGGCCTGCGCAGGTGCAGGGCCGTGTTGACCACGTCCTTCTCCGGCTCGTCGGGGACGTAGCCCTCGCCGCGCTGCCGGGTGCGCTCCCAGGCCGCTCCCGCGCACCCGGGCGGCGCGTATCCCGGGTCGGGGGCGCCGGTGAAGTCCCGCCAGGGCGGCGGGGATCCGGCCTCCAGACGGGCGCGCCGGTCCGCGCCCGCGCCGCTCCCGTGGTACAGCCACCAGTCCTTCACCACTGCCTCTGCCTCCCTCTTCGGTCATGCCTTCTGTCAGTGGTCGGGGTCAGGCCAGGGACCGGAGGCCCGGCATGTCGTCGGGATCGTCCCACAGCAGCACCAACTGGTCTGCCCCCGAGGGCGGTTGATGGGCGCGCGCGGATCCCGTGGCGGCGCCGGCGGCCGCCCGGCGCACCTCCCGCACGCGTGCGGGCAGGGCCAGTACGTCCAGTGCGCCGGGGTCGGGGCGGCCGTCCGGCCCGGCCGGGACCAGCAGGTCGAGGAGTGCGGGTGCCGGTACGCCGCCCCCGCGCCGCCAAACGGCCACCGGGAGCCCGCCTTCGAGTACGGCCTCCAGCAGTCCGGCGTGCGGGGCGGCCGTGGTGTGCGCGAGGACGCAGGCGGGCGCGGGCCGCGCTGCCAGTTCCATCCCGAGCACGTCCGTGACCTCGGCGTCCGCCAGGACCCGTACGGCGTCGGGGTGCCGGCCTCCCCGGGCGTGCAGCCAGCGCCAGGCGCCGTGCCATTCGGCCCGGGTGTCCGCCCGCTCCTGCGGGCAGCGCACCACCACCTGGTGGAGCAGGCCGAGGGCGCGGCGGCGGCCGGCCGGGCCGCGGGGCACCGGCCACTGGTCGAAGTCGGCGTCGAGCAGCTCGTACGGCACGTGGAACTCGATGCGGTCCACGGCGGCGTACGCCGGCTGCCCGGTCTCGCCGCCGGCCCCCGGCGCGCCGCCGATCAGGGCGAGCTGCCGGACGAGTTCCTCCCGTACCTCCTCCAGCCGGACCGGTGCCCCCTCCGACTCCCATATGTGCTCGGTCCGTTCGCCCCGCAGCCACATCCGCGCCAGGAACCCGGACCCACCGCCCGGCGGGGCCTCCAGCCCGACGTGCACGACCGTCCGGCGGGCCGGGGGCGGGGGCGGGGGCAGCACCGGCAGGGCGAGGCGCTCGCGGGTGGCGCGCACCCAGCCGGAGAGCCGGTCCGCCCACTGCGCGTCGCCCGCGGCGGCGGCCCGGTCCGCGAGGAACCGTACGAAGGGCACCGCCAGCGGCATCCCGCCGCGCCCGCCCTGGCGCTCGTCGAGGTCCTGGACCACTTCCAGCAGCCCGTCACCGGGCAGGCCGCCGCGCGCCGGGGTGGTGCAGCCGGCCGCCGTGAACGCCCAGGCGTAGGCATCGTGGGCGCAGCGCGGCAGCTCGCGGCCCTCGAAGAGCTCGCCGAGCCCGTCCCAGGCCGCCTGGTCGAGGCGGGTCGCTGCGGACGTCCCGGCTCCGGACGGCACCTCGTCGAGGAAGGAGCAGGCGTCCCAGTTCCGGTCCACGATGAACTGCGGCAGCTGCCAGCCCTCGCCGCGCTCGCGCAGCTCCTGGAAGGTGCGGTGGATGCTGAGGGCGGCCACGAGCAGCCCGCTGACGCTCTCCCGTACGGACCGCCCGCCGAGTTCGCCGAGCAGGGCCTCGGTGAACCGGCCGGCTCCGCGCTCGGGATCGTTCTGGGCGACCTCGCCCTCGCGGGAGGCGTAGAGCCGGAACTGCCGCCGTCCCGGGACCGAACTGCCGCCGCCGTAGTCGGTGTTGCCGAAGTT
Organism: Streptomyces sp. NPDC054932; assembly: GCF_053610205.1. NCBI lineage: Bacteria > Bacillati > Actinomycetota > Actinomycetes > Kitasatosporales > Streptomycetaceae > Streptomyces > Streptomyces sp. NPDC054932. Next base: position 42,439 of record NZ_JBSGXU010000033.1, read on the forward strand.
CCACCGGGTGTCGCGGGGTGCGTCGACCCGGCAGGAGTCCACGAGTGCGGCCTGCAGCGGGAAGCGGCGCTGCTTGACCAGGTCGGTCCGCCACCAGCGCAGCGCCGAGTCGAGGTTGAGGTGTCTGATCTGGCTGGGGCGGGCGTCGGCGCAGGGCAGCATCAGCTCCTGGCGCGGCCCGAGGTAGCCGTGTCCGGCCCAGAAGATCCACAGCAGGTCGCCGTCGCACTGCGGGAGTTCGTCGAGCAGCGCCGATTTCACGTTCTCCTCGGTCGCCGGCCGGTACGCCGTGCGCAGGACGGTCATCGCCGGGGAGTCCGTCCAGTCGTGGTCGCCCGGCTCGTCGAGCGGGGACAGCAGCAGCCGGATGTTGCCGGGCGGCACCTCGGCGGGGCCGGTCAGCCAGCGGGCGAAGCGCAGGGCGTCGCGGGCGGGACCGCGCAGGTTCCAGCGGTGGCTGATGTCGTAGCGCTCGACCCCGGCGACGAGCGCGAAGGTGCGCTGCGGTCCGAGGGCCGGGGGCAGGAAGTCGGCGGGGGTCACCCGATCTCCGCCTCGGTCACCGCCTGTTCGATCCGCTCGTAGAGGGAGTGCTGTTTCCAGTACGCGCTGTGGCAGGCCGGGAAGGGCTGCCGGCTGCGGATCTCGTGGTCGGTGACGCGCGGATCGCCGGGGAAGACGGGCCCGGCGAGGTAGGCGAGGACGTCGTGGCGGTCGTAGACGTTGAGCCAGCGCGGAAAGCCGTAGGGGAGCTTCGCGCCGGGTTCGAGCGCGGTCAGCGCGCCGAGCTCGTGGAGGAAGGGGGCCTGCGAGCCGACGGTGACCAGGAGCTCCACCCCAGGGACGGCCTCACCGCGGGCGGCGGCGATGGTGAGGAGGTCCACCAGCGCGATCCCGCCGAGGCTGTGGCCGATGAGCACGGTCGGTCCGGGACCGGCGGTGATCCGGGTGTGCAGGAAGTCCCGCAGCTCGTGGCCGCGGGCCTGGTAGCGCAGGACGTCGCCGAGGACGGGGGTGGCGCCGACGGTGAGGGAGCCGCGCCGGGCGTCGAGCAGGGGCTGGGTGGTGACCCGCTGGGCGAGCCGGCCGAGGACGGCGGCCACGCGGGCGCCGGGAACACGGCCGTCACCGCCGAGGCGGCCCGTGAGCAGTTCGACGAGGCGGTCGCGTTCGGCGCCGGTGCAGTCGGCCTCGTCCCCGGCGGCGGCGAGGGCGGATGCGGTCACGGCCCGGGCGAGGGCGGTGGCCAGCTCGCGGGCCTGCGGCTCGTCGGCGGCGCGCGCCCCGGCCCGGGCCGCCTCGGCGGAGCGGGTGGTGGATTCCAGGGCGGCGGCGAAGCCCGCGGCGAGGCCGGTGCCGTGCAGCAGGGCGCCGAGCTCGTCCCCGGTGCGCGCCGGCTCGGGCGGTAATCCCTCCAGCAGTCCGAGGACGCGGGCTCCGGCGGCCTGCACGCCGGGCATCGCGAAGCCGTCGTCCCAGCCGCCCCCGCCGTCCGCGCCGTCCGCGGCCGCCCAGCCCGCCTCGGCCAGGACCCGCAGCTCGCACAGCGGGTCGGCGAGCAGCAGCGCCCACTCGGCCGTCTCCGCGTCCACGGGGTCGGGCGCCTCCTGCGTGCGGGGGCGCAGTCCCGGTACGGAGCGGCCGCCCGCGCCGAGGGTCGCGCCGAACCGGTCGCCCCAGTAACAGGACTCGACTCGGGCTCCGGCGAATGTGGCGGTCAGCCCCTCCCGGACCTGCGCGAACAGCCGCTCGTGCCGCTCGCGCCGCACCCCCGTACCGTGGACAAAGAGAAAACGCATCGCAGCCCGGCCCCCTCGCGCAATCGTCCCCCGACCCGGCACCATAGCCCGGCGGGGGTAACAGGGGCCATGGAACGTCGAGTTCGGCGTGCGCGCGCGGGTCCGGGCGGCGGCAGGGGGATCGGACGGCGAGAGCCTGTGAGCACGGACACGTGTCCCGTGCGGAACCCGGACCGCCGCTCCCCCATCGAACGAAGAGTCGGAAGGCGTATGGAGCGGGAGTACCACATGGTCGGCAAGGTTGACGGGCGGGAACGGGAGCGGGGCCGGATCGCCCCACGGGGCTCCGTGGCCGTCGGCCTGGTGTGCACCCTGGTGCTCGCGGGAGTCGGGTACGTCGCCTGGGAACTGCGCGGCATCGCCGCCAACCGCGCGGACGGCGATCCGGCTCTGGGGATCTACCAGCAGGACCCCGAGCGCGCCGACAGGACGGCGGCCGCGGTACTGGACGGGATCGTCCGGGAGGCGCCGGAGCCGCCGACGGACGGCAGGGTCTTCACCGACGGCGTCTCGGCGGACTGGCGCTACGCCGGATGGCAGCCCTCCGACCCCCTGGAGGCCCGGCCCGCCCCGGCCGAGCCCGCCATCGGCGCGCTCTTCTCCCCCGGCTCCGACGGCGACCCGGACCACCACTGCTCGGCGGTCGTGGTCCACTCCCCGGCGGGCGACCTCATCGCCACGGCCGCGCACTGCGTGTACGGCGGCGGCTTCCGCACCAACCTCGCCTTCGCGCCCGGCTACCAGGACGGTGTGGCGCCGTACGGCGTCTGGGTGCCCACCCGGATCGATGTGGACCCGCGCTGGACGCAGGGACAGGATCCCGACCACGACGTCGCCTTCGTCCGGCTGCGCCGCCCCGGCTATCCCGGCCAGCGGCTGGAGGACGTCACGGGGGCCGAGACCATGGGCTTCGGCGCCGAACTGCCTGCGCCCGCACGGCTCGTGGGCTATCCGAACGTCTCCGAGCAGCCGCTGGAATGCCGGAACACCGCCGTCCCGGCCGGGCCGACGCAGGTGCGGCTGGACTGTGCGGACGTCCCGAACGGCACCAGCGGCGGCCCGGTGCTGACCTCCCGCAACACCCTGATCGGGGTGATCGGCGGCCGCGACGGCGGCGGGGACGACGAGACCTCGTACAGCGTCCACTTCGGCGACAGCGTCCGCGTCCTGTACGAGCGCGCCACCAAGCCCTGACCCCTTCCGGAGGATCCTTCCCGAAAGGTCTCCCGTTCATCGGAGTTGCTAGGCTCGTCGGCACGGATTTCGCGCATCATCAGGGACGCAGACGCACACCGACGGGACCGCACCATGTCACCGAAGCAACAACGCGGCGAGGCCACCGTCGATCTGCTCCTGACCACCGCACTGCGGGTGTTCGCCGAGTCCGGACAGCAGGGCTTCACCGTGAACGCGGTCGTTTCCGCCAGCGGGGTCAGCCTCGGCAGCCTCTACCACCACTTCGGCAGCTTCGACGGCCTCGCCGCCGCCCTCTACATCCGGTGCATGAACGAGCTGTGCGACGACATGGTCGCCGCCCTCACCCGGTGCCGGACGGCCCGCACCGGTGTGCGTTCGTGGGTGACCTCCTACCTGACGTTCACACAGGAACACCGCGACGTGGCGCTGTTCCTGCACGCCTCCGCCTACTCCGGTTACCTGGTGGCCCACGCCGAGGAGATCGGCGCGGCCAAGGCGGAGAAGTTCGCGGCCATCATGCAGTGGCTGGGGGTGCGCATGCAGCGCGGCGAGATCGCCCCGCTCCCCGCCCCCGTGGTCGAGGTACTGGTCATGGGTCCACTGGCCGAGGCCGCCCGGCGCTGGCTGTCCAGCACGTACGAGATCGACCTCACCGAGGCCGCCCGCTACCTCCCCGACCACATCTGGCGTTCCCTGCGCCCGGATCCCGCCTGAACCCACCCGGTCCCCCGCCGGGACTGCCGCGGCCGGCGCGGCGGGCGCGGCGGGCGTCAGGAGTGCGAGGGGTGCGAGGGGTGTGACGATCGTGACGGGCGTGGGTTTCTGGGTGGTTGTCCGGCTCGTCGTCGTTCATGCCGCAGAGTCTGCTGCGCAGGGGGCGCTCGCGTCAGGTCCGAGCCGGGGCGCCCGGGGGCAACCCGGGGGCGGACGGACTCACTTCGGAGCGCCCCTGCGGCCGGTTCAGCGCGGCAGAGCGGCGTACGGGACTCCGGTCAGCTTCTCGGAGGCGGCCCAGAGGAGCTCGCCGGACCTGTCGTCCAGGGTCCACCGGGCCCGCCAGGACCGTGCGGGCGCCCCGCGCCAGCCGAACCGCGGGCCGATGAACGCGTCCGGCCGGACCCCGGGAGCGGTGGCCGCGTAGAGGGTGGGCAGCGCGCCCGAGGCGGTGGGCTGGGCCAGGACCGCGTTGCCGAAGGCCGCCACCCGCGAGTTGAGGGTCGCGCCCTCCAGCTTCGACGCTCCGGAGTGGAGGTTGCTGGAGGCGTATCCGGGGTGGGCCGCGACGGCGGTGATCGGGGAGCCGGCGGCCTCGAAGCGGCGGGACAGCTCGTGCGTGAAGAGCAGGTTGGCCGTCTTGGAGCGGCCGTAGGCGACCCAGCGCCGGTAGCCGTGCTCACCGCCCGGGTCGCCCTGGTCCGCGTCGGCGGGGTCGATCCTGCCCAGCACGTGGAAGCCGCTGGAGACGTTGACGATCCGGGCCCCGGGGGCGGCCGCGCGCAGTCCCGGCAGCAGCAGGCCGGTCAGGGCGAAGTGCCCGAGGTGGTTGACCCCGAACTGCGTCTCGAACCCGTCGGCGGTCCGCCCGTAGGGAAGGGCCATCACACCGGCGTTGTTGATCAGCAGGTCCAGCCGGGCGTGCCGCTTCCCGCAGGCGGCGGCGAACTCCCGTACGGAGGCCAGGTCGGCGAGGTCCAGGGGTATGAACTCCACCTCGGCGCCCGGTACCTGCGACCGCAGCCGGACCACGGCGGCCCGCCCGCGGGCCGCGCTCCGGCAGGCCAGCACGACCGAGGCTCCGCGGCGGGCGAGCTCGCGGGCGGTGACGTAGCCGATACCGCTGTTGGCCCCGGTGACGACGGCGGTCCGGCCGCTCTGGTCGGGGATGTGCGTGGCGTTCCAGCCGGGCATGGCGGCTCCCTCGCGAGACAGTGGGTTACCGAGGGTAGCCCGCGAGGGTCCCGGGAGTGTCGCGAGGGCGGGCGCGACCCCCGCAACCGCAGGCCAGTAGGCTGCGGGTCCGCCCTCTTTCCCCGTCCCGTCGGCCCGTCCCCGAGGAACCGCGCAGTGAGCTCCCCGCCGCCCCCCATACCCGTGTCGGTCGTCGGCCTCGGCGCAGACGGCTGGGCCGGACTGACCGCCCCCGGCCGGGCCGCGCTGTCCTGCGCCGAGGTACTGATCGGCGGGCCGCGCCAGCTGGACCTGCTGCCCGCCGCCGAGTGCGCCGGTGAGCGGGTGGCCTGGCCGAGCCCGCTGCGGCCCGCCGTGCCGAAGCTGATGGCCGAGCACGCCGGCCGCCGGATCGCGGTGCTGGCCAGCGGCGACCCCATGTTCTACGGCATCGGCCGCGCGCTCGCCGAGGAGCTCGGGCCGCGGTCCCTGCGGGTCCACCCGCACCCCTCGTCGGTGTCCTACGCCTGCGCCCGCCTGGGCTGGCCGGTGGAGGACACCGAGGTGATCACGGTGGTCGGCCGCCCGGTGGCCCGGCTCGCGGCCGCGCTCCACGACGGGCGCCGCGTGCTGGTGCTCAGCGCCGGAGCGGCGTCCCCGAACGAGATCGCCGCGACTCTGCGGGAGCGGGGCTTCGGCCCGACCCGGATGCGGGTGCTGGAACAGCTCGGGTCCGAGCGCGAGGACACGTACGAGGGCCACGCCGACGGCTGGGACCACGCACCCGGCGATCCCCTGAACGTGGTGGCGCTCGACTGCCGCCGGGACCCGGCCCACGCCGCACCCCGCCTCGGCGCGACGCCCGGCCTGCCGGACGCCGCGTACGAACACGACGGGCAGCTCACCAAGCGCCACGTCCGGGCCGCGACCCTGTGCGCGCTGGCCCCGGCCCCGGGCGAGCTGCTGTGGGACATCGGCGGCGGCTCCGGCTCCATCGGCATCGAATGGATGCGCACGCACCCCTCGTGCCGGGCGGTGGCGGTGGAGCGCGTCCCGGAGCGGGCCGCGCGCATCACCCGTAACGCGGCGGCGCTCGGCGTACCCGGCCTGCGCGTGGTCATCGGCGCCGCACCGGCGGCGCTGGCCGGTCTGCCGGCCCCCGACGCCGTGTTCATCGGCGGCGGGCTGACCGCGCCCGGCCTGCTGGACGCGGCCTGGGCCGCCCTGGCCCCCGGCGGCCGGCTGGTGGTCAACACCGTCACCCTGGAGTCGGAGGCGGTCCTCGCCGAGCGCCACCGGCGCCACGGCGGCGACCTGGTGAAGCTCGCCGTCGCGCACGCCGTGCCGGTCGGCGGTTTCACGGGCTGGCGGCAGGCGATGCCGGTCACCCAGTGGTCAGTGACGAAGTCGGACGGACCGGCCGCCGGGCCGGCCGGGGAGAAGGATCAAACATGACCGTGTACTTCATCGGTGCGGGCCCCGGCGCCGCCGACCTGATCACCGTGCGCGGCGCCCGGACCCTGGCCGCCGCCCCCGTCTGCCTGTACGCGGGCAGCCTCGTGCCGCGCGAGCTGCTGGCCGAGTGCCCGGCGGACGCCCGGCTGGTCGACACCTCGCAGCTGAACCTGGACGAGATCATCGCCGAGTGCGTACGGGCCCACGCGGCGGGCCAGGACGTGGCGCGGCTGCACTCCGGCGACCCGTCGATCTTCAGCGCGGTCGCGGAACAGATGCGGCGGCTCGACGCGGCCGGCATCCCGTACGAGGTCGTCCCCGGCGTCCCGGCGTTCGCCGCGGCCGCCGCCGCCCTCAAGCGGGAGCTGACCGTCCCCACCGTCGGGCAGACGGTGATCCTGACCCGGATCGCCCAGCAGGCCACCCCGATGCCGCCCGGCGAGGACCTGGCCACCCTCGGCCGCAGCGGCGCGCTGCTGGTGCTGCACCTGGCCACCCGCTACGTGGACCGGGTCGTCGACGAGCTGCTGCCGCACTACGGGGCCGAGTGCCCGGTGGCGGTGGTGGCGATGGCCAGCCGCCCCGACGAGCTGATCCTGCGCGGCACCCTGGCCGACATCGCCGCACAGGTGAAGGAGGCGGGCCTGGTGCGCACCGCCGTCATCGTGGTGGGCCGCACCCTCGGCGCGGAGCAGTTCCGCGACAGCCACCTGTACTCGCCCGAGCGCGACCGGCATGTCTGCTGACGGGCCCGCGGCGCACGTCCTGATCCTGGGCGGCACGACGGAGGCCCGGCGCCTCGCGGAGGCACTGGCCCAGGACCCCTCGTACCGGGTGACCACCTCGCTGGCGGGGCGGGTCGGCTCGCCCGTGCTCCCGCCGGGCGAGACCCGGATCGGCGGCTTCGGCGGGCCCGAGGGGCTGGCCGCCTGGATCGGCTCCCACGGGGTCACCCGTCTGGTCGACGCCACCCATCCGTTCGCGGAGCGGATGAGCTTCAACGCGGCCGCGGCGGCGGCGCTCTCGGGCGTCCCGCTGCTGGCGCTGCGCCGCCCCGGCTGGACACCCGGCCCGGGGGACGCGTGGACCTTCACCGACTCCCTCGCCGGGGCGGCCGGTCTGCTGCCGGGGCTGGGCGGCCGGGTGTTCCTGACCACCGGCCGGATGGGCCTGCACACCTTCGCCGAACTCACCGACACCTGGTTCCTGGTGCGTTCGGTGGACCCGCCGGCGCCGCCGGTGCCCCCGCGCCTCGAAGTCCTGCTGGCCCGGGGCCCGTTCACCCTGGACGACGAGCGGGATCTGCTCGCACGGCACCGGATCGACGTCCTGGTGACGAAGGACAGCGGCGGCTCGGCCACCGCCCCCAAGCTGACGGCTGCCCGCGAGGCGGGCATCCCGGTGGTGGTCGTGCGCCGGCCCCCGGTTCCGGCGGGAGTCGAGGAGACCGGCTCGGTCGAGGCAGTCCGCGACTGGCTGCGCGTAAGCTGTCAGGAAAAGTGATTGCCCCGGGGGCCGGGCTCACGTTGGGTGGGCGGCATGACCGAACTGCACACCGACCGCCTCGTCCTGCGCCCGTGGCGGGACTCCGACCTCGAACCCTGGGCGGCGATGAACGCCGATCCCGAGGTGCGCCGACACCTGGGCGACCTGCTCACCCGTGAGCAGAGCGAGGCCTCCATCGTGCGGTTCCGGGCCGCCTTCGACCGGCGGGGCTACGGCTGGTGGGCCGTCGAGGTCCGCGCCACGGGTGAGTTCATCGGCTTCGCGGGCATGGACCACGTGGACGACGGCATGCCGTTCACCGGCGTGGAGATCGGCTGGAGGCTCGCCCGGGCGGCCTGGGGACAGGGCTACGCCACCGAGGCGGCGCGTGCGGTGCTGGCCCACGGCTTCGACGCGCTCGGGCTGCCCGAGATCCTCGCGGTGACGACGGCCGGCAACCTCCGCTCCCAGGCGGTGATGCAGCGGATCGGGATGACCCGGGACCCGGCCGACGACTTCGACGACCCCGACGCGCCCGAAGGCCCGCTGCGGCCGAACGTGCTGTTCCGCCTGGCCCGCGGCGCGGCCGCGGGAGCCGGCACGCCCGCGGCCGACTGAACAGCCGCAGGACATCCGGCTCCGGAACGCGGGGAAGGCCCGGTGCGGTCGTCGCACCGGGCCTTCCCCATGTTCCGTTCTGCCTCACCCGGTCATCACGGGTACCGGCGCGGCGTCCAGGTGATCCTCGACCCGTCGGCCCGCTCGGTGACCTGCGTCTGCGAGGAGCCGATCAGCAGGAGCGTGCGCATGTCCACCTCGGACGGCTCCAGTTCGGCGAGCGTGACGATCCGTACCGACTGCCCGGGGCCGCCCACGTCGCGCGCCACGACCACCGGGGTCCCGGGCGAGCGCAGCTCCAGCAGCAGCTCGCGGGCCTGGGCCACCTGCCAGGTCCGGCTGCGCGAGCCGGGGTTGTAGAGGGCCAGCACCAGATCGGCCGCGGCGGCAGCCCGCAGCCGCTCCGCGATGACCTCCCAGGGCTTGAGCCGGTCCGAGAGGGAGATGGTGGCGTAGTCGTGGCCCAGCGGGGCGCCGGCCGCGGCGGCCGCCGCGTTGGCCGCGGTCACCCCCGGCATGACCCGTACCGGCACGTCCTTGTACTCCGTCTGCCCGGCCACCTCGAGGACCGCCGTGGCCATGGCGAAGACGCCGGGGTCGCCGCCGGAGACCACGGCCACGCGCTTGCCGCGCCGGGCGAGGTCGAGGGCGAACTCGGCGCGCTCCGACTCCACCTTGTTGTCGGAGCCGTGCCGGATCTGCCCGGGCCGTACGGGCACCCGGTCCAGGTAGGTCGTGTAGCCGACCAGCACCTCGGCGTCGGCCAGCGCGCGCCGGGTCTGCGGGGTGAGCCACAGCGGGCCGGCCGGGCCGGTGCCCACGACGACGACCTCGCCGGGGCCGGACGGCACGCTGCCCGGGTTGCCGATGCGGCTGGGGACCACGGCGACGGCGAAGTACGGCACGCTGTCGGCGTCGGTGTCGGCGAGGAGGCCGGTGCGCTCGCCCTCCATGGTGGCGCGCTCGACGTAGCGGGCCTCGGCGAGCCGGCCGCTGTTCTCCATCGCGCCGCGGACGGCGGGGAAGGTCCGGCCGAGCTTCATCACGACCGCCGAGTCGGTGGCGGCGAGGCGGGCGGTGAGCTCCTCCTCGGACAGGGTGCCGGGGAGGATGGTCAGGACCTCCTCGCCCTCCACGAGCGGGGTGCCGAGCCGGGCGGCGGCGGCGCTCACGGAGGTGACGCCGGGGATGACCTCGGTCTCGTACCGGTCCGCGAGCCGCTTGTGCATGTGCATGTACGAGCTGTAGAAGAGCGGGTCGCCCTCCGCAAGCACGGCGACGGTCCGGCCGGCGTCCAGGTGGGCGGCGAGGCGGGCCGCGGCGGCCTCGTAGAACTCCTCCATCGCGCCCTGGTAGCCGCCGGGGTGGTCGGTGGTCTCGGTGGTGACCGGGTAGACCAGCGGTTCCTCGACGTGGTCCGCGCGCAGGTGCTTCGCGGCGATCGAGCGGGCGATGGAACGGCCGTGGCGGGCGCTGTGGTAGGCCACGACGTCGGCCTCGGCGATCACCTCGACGGCGCGCAGGGTCATCAGCGACGGGTCGCCGGGGCCGAGCCCGACCCCGTACAGCCGCCCCTTGGGCTCGGCGACGCTCATTCGGCCACGCTCGCAATGGCGTTGACGGCGGCGGCGGCCATCGCGCTGCCGCCGCGCCGGCCGCGCACGATCAGGTGGTCGAGCCCGGAGGGGTGGGCGGCGAGGGCGTCCTTGGACTCGGCGGCGCCGATGAAACCGACGGGAACCCCGATGACGGCGGCCGGGCGCGGGGCGCCCTCCTCGATCATCTCCAGCAGCCGGAACAGCGCGGTCGGCGCGTTGCCGACGGCGATCACCGAACCCTCCAGCAGGCCGCGGTCGCGCCACACCTCCAGGGCGGCGGCGCTGCGCGTGGTGCCCATCCTCGCGGCGAGCTCCGGTACGGCCGGGTCGGAGAGCGTGCAGATCACGTCGTTGTCGGCGGGCAGCCGCTTGCGGGTGACACCGCTGGCGACCATCTGCACGTCGCACAGGATCGGCGCGCCCGCCTCCAGTGCGGCGCGGGCGCGCAGCACGACCTCGGGGGTGAAGCCGAGGTCCTGCGGGAGGTCGGTCATCCCGCAGGCGTGGATCATGCGCACCGCGACCTGGGCGACCGTGTCGGGCAGCCCGGAGAGGTCCGCCTCGGCGCGGATCGTGGCAAAGGACTGGCGGTAGATGGCCGCGCCGTCCTTCTCGTACTCAAACACGGTGTACTCGCTCATTTCTTCACTACGTCGGGGTCGGTGCGGGCGTCCGCGAGTGCCGCGGCAAGTTCGGAGGGCGGTACGTCGTCGCGTACGGGGCGGCCGGGGGTGGCGATCCGGTATCCGGTCCCGGTGGCGACCAGATCCACCCAGGCGGTGCCGCGCGGATGGCCGCAGCGGCGCTCGCAGCCGGACCAGTGCACGGGCAGCGGTCCGCGCGCCCGCTCGGCGACGGCCCGCGCGTCTGCGCGTACGTCCGCGAGGGATTTCGCGCAACCCGGCTGCCCGGTACAGGCGGTGACGGACTCCCAGGGGCTGCCGGGGGCGAGGACCAGCCCGGCGGCCTCGATGCGGGCGGCGCCGTTGATGGGCCTGCGGGCGCTCGCCGAGGGCAGGATGACGCTGCGCCAGGGGGTGACGCGCAGCTGGCCGCTCCCCCGGTCCGCGACCTGCAGCAGGACCCGCCACTGGGCGGAGGTGAGCCGGCCGAGCGGGGGCAGGACGCACAGGGTCTCACGGTCGTGCACGCCCGCGCCCCACGGCCGGGGCGGCGGAGCGTACGGCCATTCCACCGCGCCAGTGGTCTTCGCGTCGATCCCCCCGGCTGCCAGGCGCAGGGCGAACCCGGCCGCGTGCAGCGGGTGTTCGGCGGGCAGTTCGGACACCCGCCAGGCGCGGGTGCCCGCCGCCGCGGCGGCGTCGAGGAAATAGCGGGCGGCCAGCAGCGCCGCCTGCGGGGCGTCCTGTCCGGCCAGCTCGACGGCGTCGGCGGCCCGGCCGAGGCGGACCAGTGCCCGGCCGCCGGGGCGGCCGAGGACGGTCACGTCGGGGCCGAGTGACGCCACGTCACCGCGCCCGTCGTCGAAGGCGAAGAGGAACCGCCCGGACAGCGCGGCGGCCCAGGGGCTCGCGCACAGCAGCCGGTCGAAGTCCACGGCCCAGGCCAGTGCGTCGGGCCGGTCCGCGGCCGCCGTCCTGTCCACCGCCGTTCCGTCCGGCCCGTCCGGTCCGTCCAGTCCGGACATCGGTGTCGCCACGATGTTCCGTACCCGCTCATGGCTCGGCGCGGGCAGCAGCCCCGCTCCGTCCAGCAGCCGGGCGAGCCCGGCGACGCAGCCGTCGGCCAGGCCGCGCAGCTGCACGTTGCCGCGCGAGGTCAGCTCCAGGTGCCCGTCGCCGAACCGGTCGGCGGCGAGCGCCAGTACCGAGGCCTGCCGGACGGTCAGCAGCCCGGCCGGTACCCGGACCCTCGCCAGGAACCCGTCGTCCGCCGCGTGCAGTCGCAGCGCGCCGGGACAGGCGTCACCACGATCCCGTATGACGGGTTCGTCCCGCGATGCGGCGGAGGGGGGCTGGGGCATGGCCGCGAGCATACCCACGATTGCGGCCCCCCGACCTGTGTCCGTCACCACCCCGACCTGCGATTCCCCGCCGCCCCTCCAGCCCCGCAGCCCGCCCTTCCGGCCCCGCCGGCGTTTGAGGCGCGGGGTCCGGGGCAGAGCCCCGGCAACGGCGCCGCACCCGGAAGCGCACACCCGCCACCCCGGCGGGAGCGTCCGGCGCACCGCCACCACCCCACCCACCCCGGCCGGAGCGACCCGCCCCTAAGATGACCTTCCGGCGGACCACACGGTCCGCCGTCGCCGAGGACGGCGACATGGGAGGAAGCCCGGTGCGATTCCGGCGCGGTCCCGCCACTGTGAACCCCGCGGAGCGATCCCGCGCCCGGGGTGAGTCAGGAACTCCCGCTGTCCTCACACTGCCCGGGGCGCGGAAACCCCGAGGAAGGCCTGCCGCCGCATGATTCTGCTGCTGTCGACGTCCGACACCGATCTGCTCAGCGCCCGCGCAGCGAACACGGCGGACGGCCCCGTCCCGTACCGGTTCGCGAACCCCTCCCGTCTTCCCCTCGACGACCTCCCCGGCCTCCTCGACGGGGTCGACCTGGTCGTCGTACGTCTCCTCGGCGGCCTCCGCGCCTGGCAGGACGGCCTCGATCTGCTCCTGGCCCCGGGCCAGACCCGCCCGGTCGTGGTCCTGACCGGCGAGCAGGCACCGGACGCCCAGCTCATGGAGGCATCCACGGTCCCGATCGGCATCGCCGCCGAGGCCCACGGCTACCTCGCGCACGGCGGCCCGGCCAACCTGGAACAGCTGGCCCGCTTCCTCTCCGACACGGTCCTGCTGACCGGTCACGGCTTCGAGCCGCCCGCCGCCGCCCCCACCTGGGGCCCGCTGGAGCGCACGCCCGGGACCACCACCGGCCCGCGGATCGCCGTGCTCTACTATCGCGCCCACCAGATGAGCGGCAACACCTCCTTCGTGCACGCCCTGTGCGACGCGATCGAGGGCCATGACGCCCAGGCGCTGCCCCTGTACGTGTCCTCCCTGCGCACCCCCGAGCCGGAGCTGATCGCCGCGCTGGAGTCGGCCGACGCGGTCGTCACCACCGTCCTCGCGGCCGGCGGCACCAAGCCCGCCACCGCCTCGGCGGGCGGCGACGACGAGTCCTGGGACGCGGGCGCCCTCGCCGGGCTCGGCGTGCCGATCCTGCAGGCCCTGTGCCTGACCGGCTCGCGCTCCGCCTGGGAGGAGAACGACGAGGGCCTCTCCCCGCTGGACGCCGCCACGCAGGTCGCGGTGCCCGAGTTCGACGGCCGCCTGATCACCGTCCCGTTCTCCTTCAAGGAGCTCGACGAGGACGGCCTGCCCGCCTACGTGGCCGACCCCGAGCGGGCCGCCCGGGTCGCGGGGATCGCCGTACGCCACGCCCGGCTGCGGCACATCGACCGCCGCGACAAGAAGGTCGCGCTGGTCCTCTCGGCGTACCCGACCAAGCACTCCCGCATCGGCAACGCGGTCGGCCTCGACACCCCGGCCAGCGCCGTGGAGCTGCTGCGCACCCTCATCGCCGGCGGCTACGACTTCGGTCCCACCGAGAACATCCCCGGTCTGGTCTCCGGCGACGGCGACGAGCTGATCCGCGCCCTGATCGAGGCCGGCGGCCACGACCAGGACTGGCTGACCGAGGAGCAGCTGGCCCGCAACCCGGTCCGCATCCCTGCCGCCGACTACCGGCGCTGGTTCGCCGAGCTCCCGGCCGAGCTGCGCGACAGCGTCACCGAGCACTGGGGCGAGGCCCCGGGCAACATGTTCGTGGACCGCTCCGCGAACCCGGAGGGCGACATCGTGCTCGCGGCGCTGCGCCGCGGGAACCTCCTGATCCTCATCCAGCCGCCGCGCGGCTTCGGCGAGAACCCGATCGCGATCTACCACGACCCGGACCTGCCGCCCTCGCACCACTACCTGGCCGCGTACCGCTGGATCCAGGCGCGCGCCGAGGACGGCGGCTTCGGCGCCGACGCGATGATCCACCTGGGCAAGCACGGCAACCTGGAATGGCTGCCGGGCAAGAACGCCGGCCTGTCCGCGGCCTGCGCCCCGGACGCGGCCCTCGGCGACCTGCCGCTCATCTACCCCTTCCTGGTCAACGACCCGGGCGAGGGCACCCAGGCCAAGCGCCGCGTGCACGCCACCCTGGTCGACCACCTGGTGCCGCCGATGGCGCGCGCGGAGTCGTACGGCGACATCGCGCGGCTGGAGCAGCACCTGGACGAGTACGCCCAGATCTCCGCGATGGACCCGGCGAAGCTGCCCGCCATCCGCGCCCAGATCTGGACGCTGATCCAGGCCGCGAAGCTCCACCACGACCTGGGTCTGGAGGAGCGCCCGGACGACGAGGGCTTCGACGACTTCCTGCTGCACGTCGACGGCTGGCTGTGCGAGGTCAAGGACGCCCAGATCCGCGACGGCCTGCACGTCCTGGGCGGCGCGCCGACCGGTGAGTCCCGGGTCAACCTGGTCCTCGCGATCCTGCGCGCCCGTCAGATCTGGGGCGGTACGACGGCCCTGCCGGGTCTGCGCGAGGCGCTCGGCCTGGACGAGTCCAAGGCCACCCGTACCTCCGCGGACGAGGTCGAGGCCCAGGCCCGCGGCCTGGTCCAGGCGATGGAGGACGCGAACTGGGACCCCTCGGCCGTCTCCGCGGTCGCGGCCGGGCACTGCGCGGACGTGACCGCCGTCCTGACCTTCGCGGCGAACGAGGTGGTCCCGCGCCTGGCCGGCACCACGGACGAGATCGCGCACGTGGTCGCGGCCCTGGACGGCCGCTTCATCCCGGCGGGCCCCTCCGGCTCCCCGCTCCGCGGCCTGGTCAACGTCCTGCCGACGGGCCGCAACTTCTACTCGGTCGACCCCAAGGCCGTCCCCTCGCGCCTCGCGTGGGAGACGGGCCAGGCCCTGGCCGAGTCCCTGCTGAACCGCTACCGCACCGACAACGGCGAGTGGCCCGCCTCCGTGGGCCTGTCCCTGTGGGGCACGAGCGCGATGCGCACCTCGGGCGACGACGTGGCGGAGGCCCTCTCCCTCCTCGGCATCCGCCCGGTCTGGGACGAGGCCTCGCGCCGCGTCACCGGCCTGGAGCCGATCCCGCTCGCGGAGCTCGGCCGCCCCCGCATCGACGTGACGCTGCGCATCTCGGGCTTCTTCCGCGACGCGTTCCCGCACGTCATCGGCCTCCTCGACGACGCGGTCCGCCTGGCGGCCTCGCTGGAGGAGCCCGCCTCGGAGAACTTCATCCGGGCCCACGCCCAGGCGGACCTGGCCGAGCACGGTGACGAGCGGCGCGCGACGACCCGTATCTTCGGCTCGCGCCCGGGCACGTACGGCGCCGGCATCCTCCAGCTGATCGACTCGCGCGACTGGCGTACGGACGCCGACCTCGCGGAGGTCTACACGGTGTGGGGCGGCTACGCGTACGGCCGCGGCCTCGAAGGACGCCCCGCCCGGGACGAGATGGAGACGGCCTACAAGCGGATCACGGTCGCGGCGAAGAACACGGACACGCGCGAGCACGACATCGCGGACTCGGACGACTACTTCCAGTACCACGGCGGCATGGTGGCCACGGTCCGCGCCCTGCGCGGCACCGCTCCCGAGGCCTACATCGGCGACTCCACCCGCCCGGAGACGGTCAAGACCCGCACCCTGGTCGAGGAGACGTCGCGCGTCTTCCGGGCCCGTGTCGTGAACCCCAAGTGGATCGAGGCGATGCGCCGCCACGGCTACAAGGGCGCCTTCGAGCTCGCGGCGACGGTGGACTACCTCTTCGGCTACGACGCCACGACGGGTGTGGTCGCGGACTGGATGTACGACAAGCTCACCGAGACGTACGTCCTGGACCCGACCAACCGCGCCTTCCTGGAGGAGGCCAACCCGTGGGCCCTGCACGGCATCGCGGAGCGTCTGCTGGAGGCAGAGTCCCGCGGCATGTGGGAGAAGCCGGACCCGCAGATCCTCGAATCGCTGCGCCAGGTCTACCTGGACACGGAGGGCAACCTGGAGGGCGAGTCGGAGTAGGGCCGCTCCCGGAAAGGGGACGTCC